>NZ_JBQEQA010000031.1:0-62568 GCF_052045815.1 Pseudomonas sp. 22085 | reverse complement strand
GAGATTCTATGTTGCAGGGGAACCCTGCAACCTTAAATTGGGTTGGTATTCGCTCTGATTTTTCATGAGGGCGAATGCCACCCGGCAAAGCTTACGGGCGAGGATGACCAAAGCCTGAGTTCTGGCTAGACCTCTTGCCAGATAGGATTCATAGAACGGTTTCCAAACAGGGGACCGACAAGCTGCCATAGCTGCATTGTGTGCAAGACGCCGTAATTCTCCGTCACCTTTTTTGCTCAAGTGGCGAGGACTGTGTTTCTTGCCTGAGTCCTTTGCCTTCAAATCCATTCCCAGAAAGGCGATGAACGCATCGGCGCTGGCGAACTCACCTCGCATATACGTAGTTGCCAAGCCCGTTGCCGTGAGTTCACCAATCCCTTCAATCGCTTTGCAGCGTCTGATGTTTTCGCTAATGCCGGCCTCTTGGCTGACTTTGCGGAGTAATTCCTGAATGGCTTGATCAAGCTGTTTGAAATGCTCCAACCCACGGGCCAAAAGATCTTCAAGGAGAGGTTCGTTTGACCAGCTCAGCATGATACTGACTCGGGCCTTCATCAGCTGCGCACGCTTGTTAAGCAGACTTTTCAACACCGTGTAGTGCCGTGGTGGTGGGCTCCAGACCCGCAGCCGGTGCTGTTCACTGGTTAGATAACGCGCCAGAAGACGTGCATCACAAGGGTCGGTTTTTGCACGCTGACCGATGCTTTCGCGGTAATGGCTCACCCGGTAAGGGTCCACGACGTAAACCCGATGCCCCATACCATGGGCCAGTTCGGCCGTGTCCAGGTGGTAGAGATTAGTGGCTTCCAGAGCGATCGAGCTTTGTGCGGGCAAGGTCTTCAGCCAACGACCTACAGACGTGCGGTCATTGTTGATGACCTGGGTAATTTCCAGATCTTCGCGATAAACAACGATTTCGGCCTTGGCCACATCGACACCAATCACCGTTGGCGAGGTAAGGATTGTCATGACGAATCCTCGGAGCTAGGGTTTAAGAGCTTGTCGGGGTCTACCGTAGCGCTGGCTTGCCTCTATCGTCGGTTTTACCGATGAATTCCTTATCGGCGCTTTAGGTAGAAAGGGCGGGACGAGAAGTCTCCCACGGTCCGTACTGGCTAGAGTCGGAATCGAGCTTTTAGTCCCGCCCACCCCTTCAAGTCTAAACATACAAGCGGGCTTGCCCGCGAAGGCGCCATCCGCACCACCGAAAACGCTCCTGTTTTCCCACCCGACCAACAGCAGGAAGCAATCTCTTTTGCCTGATTGACGGCTTGTACGTAAAAGTCCAGTATGGATTTACAAGTACAAAAAAATCGCCTCGTGCTTGAAGCTCCAGGCTTACCGCTTGCAGCTGCTCTTCTTCGTCTTGCCAAACCAACAACAACCCGCGAGAGAACGAACATGAAGAAATTCCCCCTCATCACCGGTCTGGCACTGAGCCTGTTGGCGTGCAGCAGCGCGTTCGCCGCCGAGAAAACCCTGCGCATCGGCATCGAAGCGGCGTATCCGCCCTTCGCCTCGAAAACCGACAAGGGTGAGATCGTCGGTTTCGACTACGACATCGGCAATGCCCTGTGCGCGCAGATGCAGGTCAAGTGCGTGTGGGTCGAGGGCGAGTTCGACGGTCTGATTCCTTCCCTGAAAGTGAAGAAAATCGACATGGCGCTGTCGTCCATGACCATCAACGAAGACCGCAAGAAGTCGGTGGACTTCACCCACAAGTACTATTTCACCTCGTCGCGGCTGGTGATGAAGGAAGGCGCGAGCGTCGATGACCAGTACGCCAGCCTCAAGGGCAAAACCGTCGGCGTGCAGCGTGCGACCACCACCGACCGTTACGCCACCGAGGTGTTCGAGCCCAAGGGCATCAACGTCAAACGCTATGGCAACAACGAAGAAATCTACATGGACCTGGCGGCCGGTCGTCTCGACGCGATCTTCGCCGACACCATCCCGCTGAACGACTTCCTGTCGATGCCGCGCGGCAAGGGTTACGCCTTTGTCGGGCCTGAGCTGAAGGATCCGAAGTACGTGGGCGAGGGTGCGGGGATTGCGGTGCGCAAGGGCAACACCGAACTGGTCAGCCAGTTGAACAGCGCCATCGACGGCATCCGCGCCAGTGGCGAATATCAGAAGATTTCCGAGAAGTACTTCAAGTCGGACATCTACGGCGACTGACAGTCCGCCATCGTTGGCAAGCCAGCTCCCACAGAGATTTTTGGTGTACACAAAACCTGTGGGAGCTGGCTTGCCAGCGATGAGGCCGTCAGATTCACCGCAAAATCTTCAGCCCTTCAATTCCTTCAAATGCTTGTAAACCGTCGCCCGCCCCATGTTCAGCACATTGGCCACATAGTTCGAGGCGCTCTTGCCCTTGAACGCCCCCTCGGCGTGCAGCGCCAATACCAGTTCGCGTTTGTGATCGCGGGTCAGCAGGTTCAGGCTCAGTTGTCGTTCGCGCAGCCAGGCGTGCAGGAAGGTGTTGATCCGTTCCTGCCAGTCATCGCGAAACAGCGAGTCCGGTTGCGGAATCAGTTTGCTCGGCGAGAGGAACAGGTCCAGCGCAGCCTTGGCATTCTCGAACAGCGAAATATTCAGGTTGATGCACAGCACCGCCAGCGGATGACCTTCGCTGTCGCGCAGCACGGTGCTCAGGCTGCGAATCTTCTGGCCGTCCCAGTTGAGCTTTTCGTACGGGCCGATGTTCCGTTCGCTGACGTCGTCGCTGAGCATGTCTTCCAGCGACGATTCATCGCCGATCACCCGTTTCGACAGGTTGTTGGCGATGTAGTCGACCTTCTGCGTGCGCAGGTCGTGCAGCACCACTTCGGCGTGGGGAAAGAACAGCGTGGCGATGGCATCGGCGATGGCGTGGTAGTTGTCCAGCGCGGCGTCATGCAGCTCGGGCGTGTGTTCGGGGGCGGTCATAACTGTGGAGCTCCAGGCAACGTCAACGCCCCCGTGATCCGGGGGCGTTGCGAGTGTGCCGCAATCCGTCGGGCGCGTCATCCGGGCGGACGGTCAGGCCAGGCGGGCAGGGGCGAGCATGGCGGCGCTCAGGCCGAATTGTTTGAGGTGTTCGGGCAGCGATTCGCCACGCACCAGCGCCGCGCTGGCCATGCCCATCGCCGGTGAGGTCTGGATACCGTAACCGCCCTGGGCCGCGACCCAGAACAGCCCCGGCACCTGCGGATCGAACCCGGACAGCAAATCACCGTCGGCGACGAAACTGCGCAGCCCGGCCCAGGTGCGGGTCGGGCGGCGGATGGTCACGGTCGTCGCTTCCTCGATCTGGTAAATGCCCATGGCGATGTCCAGTTCTTCCGGCTGCACGTCGTGCGGTTCGACCGGGTCGGCATTGGCCGGCGAGCCGAGGAACATGCCGGCGTCGGGCTTCATATAGAAGGATTCGTCGAGGCTGACCAGCATCGGCCAGTGATGAATGTCGACGCCTTCGGGGCCGGCGAAGATGAACGCCGCGCGACGTTTCGGTTGCAGGCCCAGCGGCTTGGCGCCGGCCAGGGCACCGATCTTGTCGGCCCAGGCGCCTGCCGCGTTGATTACGATGGGGGCGCTGAAGGTCTGGCCGTTGGTCTGCACTTGCCAGATGCCGTCGGCATCGCGGCTCAGTCCGATCACTTCGCAATCGGTCTGCACCTGGCCGTTGTTGCGACGGATGCCGCGCAGATAGCCCTGATGCAGCGCATCGGTATCGATGTCGCTGGCGGTCGGGTCGTAGATCGCGCCATGGACTTTCTCCCGGCGCAGGATCGGCAGCCGCGCGCAGGCTTCATCCGCGCTGAGAAGCTGCATTTCCGGCACCGTGGCTTTGGCGCTGAGGTACTGATTGTTCAGCTCGGCGGCGTCACCCGCGAAGTCGACAGTCATTTCTCCGCGTGGAGTCAGCAGCGGGTGTTCGCAGAAGCCGCTGGGCGGATGGTCGAAGAATTCCCGGCTGGCCTGGGTCAGCGCCCGAACCTGCGGAGTGCCGTATGCGGCGGTGAACAGCGCAGCCGAACGCCCGGTCGAGTGATAAGCCGGGTGCGACTCGCGCTCCAGCACCACGACCTTGCCGTGCTGCGACAGCCAGAAACCGGTGGACGCGCCGGCAATCCCGCCGCCGATGATGATGAAATCTGCATGACTCATGAAAATCTCCGGTGTCAGCGCTGCAATTGATAGACGGCGTTGGCCAGGGCGATGTCTTCCAGGCCCAGACCGATGGAGCGGAAAAACACGTGGCGGTGGTAATCGGGGCGCTGCACTTTTGCGCTGAGCAGATCTGCCAGGTCACCGAGGATCGCGCTGCTGTCCCAGCCATGCTGTTCGCCGGCAATCAGCATCTCGCCGGCCGAGCCCGGGGTGGTCAGACGATAGTCGCAGAACACCTGCATGTCGTTGAGGCTTTGCGGTGGCACTTCATGGGCGCGCGGTGCGTTGGTGCTGATCGAGGTGATCAGCGCCGGTTTGCTCAAGGTTGCCGGGTCGATCACGGGGCCCGCGGACGATGTGCAGAGCATGATCACATCTGCGTCGGCGATGGCGGCTTCGCGGCTGTCGGCGATGCTCACCCGTGGATCGAGGGATTGCAGTTGGCGGGCGGTTGCCGGGTCTTCGCTCAAGGTGGGCGAGTACACGCTGATGCTCTGCCAGTCGCGCAAGGTTTTGACGTAGTGCAGATGCGCCTGGGCGACCTTGCCGCTGCCGATGATTGCCAGACGCGTGGCGTTCAACGGGGCGAGGGCATCGACCGCCACGGCCGTGGTCGCAGCGGTACGGGCAGTGGTCAGTTCGCCGGCATCGCAGAGCAGCAGCGGCTGGCCGGTCTGCATCGACATCAGCAGCGTCCACGCCGTCACCAACGGGCCTTGTTCGCGAACGATGTAGGGCGAGGTCTTGACCCCGTACACGCCGTCTTCCGCCAGCACGCCCAGATAGTTGATGAAATCCCCGGCGCCCTGAGGGAACTCCACCAGTTGCTGCGCCGGTTGCACCGCGTCTCCGGCCGCCAGATCGCGGAACAGCTTGCGCAGGATCTGCGGCACATCGATTCGGGCCAGCAGTTCGCGGGCCTGGGTTTGGTCGATCACGTAAGGCGTACTGGACATGTCGGACTCCGCAGATTGTTTCTAAACTAATTTGTCCATTATGGACTTTTAGTATTATTGAACAATATCCGGGCGAAAAAAAAGCGCAGTCCGTTGCCGGCTGCGCTTCTCTTTATAGCGTCGCTTACTGTGGACGCTTGCGCTCAACCGCCCGCAATAGATGGGTCGGGGGCGTTTCACAGCTGATCTTGCGACCGAGTTTTTCTTCGATGGACGGCAACTGATAGGAGTCGTCTTCACCGGCGAAGCTGATCGACACGCCATCGGCGCCGGCCCGACCGGTACGGCCGATGCGGTGCACGTAGTCGTCCGGGACTTCCGGCAGGGTGAAGTTGATCACGTGGCTGATGCCGTCGATGTGGATGCCGCGACCGGCCACGTCGGTGGCGACCAGTACCCGGATCTTGCCTTCGCGGAAGCCTTCGAGCGTCTTGATTCGCTTGTGCTGCGGCACGTCGCCGGACAGTTGCGCGGCGTTGATGCCGTCGCGTACCAGGCGTTCTTCGATGCGGCGCACTTCGTCCTTGCGGTTGGCGAACACGATGACCCGCTCCCAGCCGTTATCGTTGACCAGGTTGAAGAGCAGTTTGTATTTGTCGGCACCGGCCACCGCGTAGATGTGCTGCTCGACGTTTTCGTTGGCCACGTTGGTGACTTCGATTTCGACGATCGCAGGATCGGTGGTCCACTGCTTGGCGAGGTTCATCACGTCATCGGTGAAGGTCGCGGAGAACAGCAGAGTCTGGCGTTCGCTTTTCGGCGGGGTCTGGCGAATGATCTGCCGGACCTGCGGGATGAAGCCCATGTCGAGCATGCGGTCGGCTTCGTCCAGCACCATCACTTCGACCATGTCCAGGTGCACGTCGCCGCGCTGGTTGAAGTCGAGCAGGCGGCCCGGGGTCGCGACGAGGATGTCGCAATGGCGCGCTTCGAGGTGCTTGAGCTGCTTGTCGAAGTCCATCCCGCCGACGAAGGTCATGACGTTGAGGCCGGTGTACTTGGTCAGGTCGGCGGCGTCCTTGGCGATCTGCACCACCAGCTCGCGGGTCGGCGCGATGATCAGCGCCCGTGGCTCGCCCATGTAACGCTCTTTCGGCGGCGGGGTCTGCAACAGCTGGGTGATGATCGAGATCAGGAACGCGGCGGTCTTGCCGGTGCCGGTCTGGGCGCGGCCGATGGCGTCTTTGCCGGCGAGGGTATAACCCAGCACCTGGGCCTGGATCGGTGTGCAATACGGGAAACCCAGGTCGTGGATGGCGTGCATCAGTTCAGGGGCGAGTTTGAAATCGTGGAAGCGGGTCTTGCCTTCCTGGGGCTCGACGACGAAGTCTTCGAGTTTCCAGGGAATCACCGGCGCCTTGGGCTTGGGTTCGCGACGTGGTCTGGCCGGTTTCGGTGTTTCGCTGCGGGCCGGCTCGGTGGCAGGCGCGGCAGCTGGAGCGGGTTTCGGTTCTTGCTTTGGGGGCGTGGCGGGCGTCTGGCGGTCGGCCTGGCTGGCATCGTTGCGATGACCGGGGGCGTGCGACGGCGCAGTGGGGACTGGCGCGAGCTGCTCAGCCTCGCTTTTACCGAACATTTTCTTGAGTGCTTTGAGCACGGTCATCTCATCAATTGGTTAAGGAATGTACGCCGGCCAGTGTAATGCAAGAAACGGGCGCGGCGTAGTGGGATGATCAAAGGGCGACCCCTGTCGCAATTGTCAGCGCAGGTGTTCGCTCAACCATGTGCCGATGTCGCGAATTTCTTCGGGTAACACTTCGTGCTCCATTGGGTATTCCTGCCATGTCACGGTGACACCATGGGCCTTGAGATACTCATAAGCCGTGCGTCCCATCGAGTTCTGCACCACGTTGTCGAACTGGCCGTGCAGCGCCAGCACCGGAATCCGCTGCTGTCTGGCGGACAACTCCAGTTCATCGCTGAACGTCGGCGCGTATGTCGATAGTGCCAGTACCCCACCCAATGGCCCTTGCCACTTCAGGAATGCGGTGTGATAGACCACGGCGCCACCCTGGGAAAAACCGGCGAGGAAAATCCGCGAGGCGTCTATTCCGCTGCTTCGCTGTTGTTCGATCAATTCGATGATGCGGTCGGCGGACGCTTCCAGCTCATCGCGGTCGATTGCCCGGGCCGGGCTCATCGCCTTGATGTCGTACCAGCTCGGCATGGCATATCCGCCATTTATCGTCACCGGACGGGTCGGCGCCTGGGGCAGGACGAAACGCGTGCTCAGCAGGCTTTCCTGAAGCGCTTCGGCCACCGGCAGAAAGTCGTAGCGGTCGGCGCCGAGGCCGTGCAGCCAGATCACGCAGGCGTCTGCGGGCTTAACAGGCTGAAGAATCAAGGGCTCGGTCATGGCTGCTCCAATTGTGTGCGGGCGCTCTCATTGAGTGCGTGATTTGCGTGCGCGCCCGGTTGATCCGTTAAGAAGATGTCGCAAGGCTGCAAGTTTTGCTATTGACCTGTCACTCAATCGCTTCAGCAGCCGGTGTGGTACGGGCTTTGCTATGAGGTAGTCGTGCAATCGATCTCGCGCCTGGCGGTAACACTATCAGTGAACGCCTGGCGACGGGATAGCAAAGAATCCGGTGATGGATGTTCGCCAATGGCCGCAACGGGCTTAGCGAACGTGAAAGGGCTACCGCCCGTTCGGCCGACTGGTGAGAAGTGAGTTGTCCATGATGTGGATTGTCTCCTACTAGACTCATAGCGAAGGTCCTGCGTCGGTTGACCCCAAAAAAAGCCAACACGGGTCAACAACGCCTCAAAAGGGTGCGACTGGACTCAAGCTCCGACACAACAAGAGCAAAACTGGAGGTTTGAATGAAGATGTTGAAATCCACGCTGGCGATCGTGACTGCTGCTGCAGTACTGGGTGTCAGCGGGTTCGCTCAGGCGGGTGCAACCCTGGATGCAGTGAAGAAGAAAGGATTCGTGCAGTGCGGCGTCAGCGATGGCTTGCCAGGCTTCTCGGTTCCGGATTCCACCGGCAAGATCGTGGGTATCGATGCTGACGTCTGCCGCGCCGTGGCTGCTGCCGTGTTCGGCGACGCGACCAAGGTCAAGTTCAGTCAGCTGAACGCCAAGGAGCGTTTCACCGCGCTGCAGTCGGGCGAGATCGACATTCTGTCGCGCAACACCACCATGACCAGCTCCCGTGACGCGGGCATGGGCCTGAAATTTCCGGGCTTCATTACCTACTACGACGGCATCGGCTTCCTGGTAAACAACAAGCTGGGCGTGAAGAGTGCCAAAGAGCTGGACGGTGCAACCATCTGCATCCAGGCCGGTACCACCACCGAGCTGAACGTTTCCGACTACTTCCGCGGCAACGGTCTGAAATACACCCCGATCACTTTCGACACCTCCGATGAAAGCGCCAAGTCGCTGGAATCCGGTCGTTGCGACGTGCTGACCTCCGACAAGTCCCAGCTGTTCGCCCAGCGCAGCAAGCTGGCTTCGCCGAAGGACTATGTAGTTCTGCCGGAAACCATTTCCAAGGAACCACTGGGCCCGGTCGTGCGTAACGGCGACGACGAGTGGCTGGCCATCGTGCGTTGGGTTGGCTACGCGCTGCTGAACACCGAAGAAGCCGGCATCACTTCGAAGAACGTCGAAGCTGAAGCCAAGGCGACCAAGAACCCGGATGTCGCTCGTATGCTCGGTGCAGACGGCGAATACGGCAAAGACCTGAAACTGCCGAAGGACTGGGTCGTACAGATCGTCAAGCAAGTCGGCAACTACGGCGAAATCTTCGAGAAAAACCTCGGCAAGAGCACTCCGCTGGAAATCGACCGCGGCCTGAACGCGCTGTGGAACAACGGCGGCATTCAATACGCACCACCAGTGCGCTGATGGTTCTGTCACCCGGCAGGCCAACTGCCGGGTGATGTTCTGTTCCATTATTTCCGGGGCACTTCATGCAAAATTCAATCGGCGCACCAAAGCAGAGGCTCAGCCTCAGCGATCCACGAGTGCGTGCGTGGGTATTTCAGATCATCACCATCGTGGCGGTGGTCTCCCTGGGCTGGTATCTGTTCGATAACACCCAGACCAACCTGCAACACCGGGGTATCACTTCGGGGTTCGACTTTCTCGAGCGCAGTGCCGGGTTCGGCATTGCTCAACACCTGATCTCCTACACTGAAGCGGACAGTTATGCCCGGGTTTTCGTCATCGGCCTGCTCAACACGCTGCTGGTGACGTTCATCGGTGTGATCCTGGCCACGATCCTCGGCTTCATCGTCGGCGTGGCACGTCTGTCGAAGAACTGGATCATTTCCAAACTGGCAACGGTGTACGTGGAGGTTTTCCGTAACATCCCGCCACTGCTGCAGATCCTGTTCTGGTACTTCGCGGTGTTCCTGACCATGCCGGGGCCGCGCAACAGCCACAACTTCGGCGATACCTTCTTCGTCAGCAGCCGTGGCCTGAACATGCCGGCCGCGCAAATGGCCGACGGCTTCTGGGCGTTCGTGGTCAGCATCGTGGTGGCCATCGTCGCCATCGTGCTGATGAGCCGCTGGGCCAACAAGCGCTTTGAAGCAACCGGCGAGCCATTCCACAAGTTCTGGGCAGGCCTGGCGCTGTTCCTGGTGATCCCGGCGCTGTGCGCGCTGATCTTCGGTGCACCTGTGCACTGGGAAATGCCGAAGCTGCAAGGCTTCAATTTTGTCGGTGGCTGGGTGCTGATTCCGGAACTGCTGGCCTTGACCCTGGCGTTGACGGTGTACACCGCAGCGTTCATCGCCGAGATCGTGCGTTCGGGCATCAAGTCGGTCAGCCATGGCCAGACCGAGGCGGCGCATTCGCTCGGCCTGCGCAACGGCCCGACCCTGCGCAAGGTGATCATTCCGCAAGCGCTGCGGGTCATCATCCCGCCGCTGACCAGCCAATACCTGAACCTGGCGAAGAACTCCTCGCTGGCGGCCGGTATCGGTTATCCGGAGATGGTTTCGCTGTTCGCCGGCACCGTGTTGAACCAGACCGGTCAGGCGATCGAAGTCATTGCCATCACCATGAGCGTGTACCTGGCGATCAGTATCAGCATTTCCCTGCTGATGAACTGGTACAACAAGCGCATCGCGCTGATCGAGCGGTAAGGAATAGCGCATGAGTACTCATACTTTCAAACCCGACATGCCACCGCCGGCCAAGGTCTTCGGCCCGATGGCGTGGATCCGCGCGAACATGTTCTCCAGCTGGCTCAATACCCTGCTGACCCTGTTTGCGTTCTACCTGATCTACCTGGTGGTGCCGCCGATCCTCAGCTGGGCGATCCTCGATGCCAACTGGGTCGGCACCACCCGCGCCGACTGCACCAAGGATGGCGCCTGCTGGGTCTTCATCCAGCAGCGTTTCGGCCAGTTCATGTACGGCTACTACCCGCCGGAACTGCGCTGGCGCGTGGACCTGACCGTGTGGCTGGCGGTCATCGGCGTGGCGCCACTGTTCATCAAGCGCGTGGCGCACAAGGCGGTGTACGGCCTGAGCTTCCTGGTGGTCTACCCGATTGTTGCCTGGTGCCTGCTGCATGGCGGCGTCTTCGGCCTCGACACCGTGGCGACCAGCCAGTGGGGCGGTCTGATGCTGACTTTGGTGATCGCCACTGTCGGCATCGCCGGTGCGTTGCCGCTGGGGATTGTCCTGGCGCTGGGCCGGCGTTCGAACATGCCGGCGATTCGTGTGGTCTGCGTGACCTTCATCGAGTTCTGGCGCGGCGTGCCGTTGATCACGGTGCTGTTCATGTCCTCGGTGATGCTGCCGCTGTTCCTGCCCGAAGGCATGAACTTCGACAAGCTGCTGCGGGCGCTGATCGGCGTGATCCTGTTCCAGTCGGCGTACGTCGCCGAAGTGGTGCGCGGCGGTCTGCAAGCGATCCCCAAAGGCCAGTACGAAGCCGCGGCCGCGATGGGCCTCGGTTACTGGCGCGCCATGGGCCTGGTGATTCTGCCGCAAGCCCTGAAGCTGGTGATTCCCGGCATCGTCAACACCTTCATCGCGCTGTTCAAGGACACCAGCCTGGTGATCATCATCGGCCTCTTTGACCTGCTCAACAGCGTCAAGCAAGCCGCTGCCGATCCGAAATGGCTGGGCATGGCCACCGAAGGCTACGTGTTCGCCGCCCTGGTGTTCTGGATTTTCTGTTTTGGCATGTCGCGCTATTCCATGCACCTGGAACGCAAGCTCGACACTGGCCACAAGCGTTAGGAGTTTTTTCGATGAGCGAAGCAATCAAAAAGCCAGTGGGCCCTGAAGGCATCATTCAGATGCAGGGCGTGAACAAGTGGTATGGCCAGTTCCACGTGCTGAAAGACATCAACCTCAACGTGCGTCAGGGCGAGCGTATCGTGCTGTGCGGCCCGTCGGGTTCCGGCAAGTCCACCACCATCCGCTGCCTCAACCGTCTGGAAGAGCACCAGCAGGGCCGCATAGTGGTCGATGGCGTGGAGCTGACCAACGACCTCAAGCAGATCGAAGCGATCCGCCGTGAAGTCGGCATGGTGTTCCAGCACTTCAACCTGTTCCCGCACCTGACCATCCTGCAGAACTGCACTCTGGCGCCGATGTGGGTGCGCAAGATGCCCAAGCGCAAGGCCGAGGAAATCGCCATGCATTACCTGGAGCGCGTACGCATTCCGGAGCAGGCGCACAAGTATCCGGGACAGCTGTCCGGCGGTCAGCAGCAGCGTGTGGCGATTGCCCGCGCGCTGTGCATGAAGCCGAAAATCATGCTGTTCGACGAACCGACCTCGGCACTCGACCCGGAGATGGTGAAAGAGGTGCTCGACACCATGATCGGCCTGGCCGAAGACGGCATGACCATGCTCTGCGTAACCCACGAAATGGGCTTCGCCCGCACCGTGGCCAACCGCGTGATCTTCATGGACAAGGGCGAAATCGTTGAGCAGGCGGCACCGAACGACTTCTTCGACAATCCGCAGAATGATCGGACGAAGCTGTTCCTGAGTCAGATCCTGCATTGAGATCTGATGCATAAAACCAACCCGGCCTTGTGCCGGGTTTGTTTTTTGGGAGTCAGGAAACAGTGAGGGTTTCGTGTTCTTTGTGCTCGGTATACTTGAAGGCGTTCCTCAGATCCGCCCCTTCACCCAAGGCTTTCGCATCGGCGAGCAAGTGCGGATAGCGATCGAGCAGGCGCATCAGCAGCATCAACGCCTTCGGCGGAAGCACTTCGCCGCGCTCATAGCGGGAAAATGCGTTGTGTCCGCCACCTGACAACAGTTGAACCGTTTCTTTTTGCGTCAGGTGCAATTTGCGCCGGATGCGCTTCATTTCGTTACCGATCATTTGTCGGGCAGCTATTACCAGATCATCACCGGCTTGCGTGTAGCGTTCTGCACTATCGGTATCGGCGTCCCACTCGACCTCACCGCATTTACGACATTCCCAGCCAGCAAGGTCATCGATACGACGTTCCATGCCTTTGACACTGATGGTTTCGCCGCGGCCTTCGAAATGTGTCATTCCCTCACGTGCACCGCAGCTGAAACATTGCCGGGTTTTCATTGGTTTTTCTCCTTGAAGGAGATTACCGGTGGGCCACCTTCGGGGCGGTATGTCACCTTGATGTAAATCTCCAGATCGTGTGAGTGCGTGTGATAAACGTCTTGCCAGACTCGATGATCGTCATAGGTGGTCATCGACTTGTACAACATCCTGTTCTGCAGTTCGAAAACGATTTCTTGCATCTCTATGATGCTGAAGCCGAGATCCAGTCCGGTTTTTTCTGCGCTCTTGGTGAATGCCTGTCTTCCCCGTCGCCTGACCTCAGCCTTGATCACCACCAAGTCGTAATGGGGTGTGTTCTTTTCCATAAGAAACCAAAACCCTGTCCCTGAAATTACCCTTAAAGGGTAATTCTGACCAATCGAAAATCCCGCTCCATTTGCCTCTCTCTGACCCTAGGTGGTTGCTGTCCTACAAGGAGCTGACTAACATGTCAGAAAATTCATCCCATGATTGGATGAAAGGGCGAATCCTATGTCAGACATTTCTCCACTCATTAAGCGATCCCTGGTCGACCAAGCCCTGGATCAGTTGCGCCAGCGCATTACCGACGGCACGTGGCAGGTCGGTCAGCGATTGCCGACCGAGCCCGAGCTGTGCGCCGAACTCGGCATCAGCCGCAACACCGTTCGCGAGGCGATGCGGGTGCTGGCGTTCTCAGGGTTGATCGAGATCCGTCAGGGTGACGGCAGTTACCTGCGGGCAGTGGTCGATCCGATGGACACGCTCAAGGCGCTGTCCAAATGCTCGCTGGATCAGGCCCGGGAAACCCGGCACATCCTTGAAGTCGAGGCCATTGGCCTGGCGGCCTTGCGCCGGACCGACGAAGACCTCGTCGCGTTGCGCGAGGCACTGGGGCACGCCGGCAGTCACTACCATGGCGACCTCGACAGCTACATCGCCTGCGATCTGGTTTTCCACCGCCGTCTGGTGGACGCCGCGCACAACCCGACCCTCAGCGAGCTGTATCGCTATTTTTCCAGCATCGTCGGCGCGCAATTGCGCCAGACCCTGAACATCGTCCCCCGTCGACAGGAAGTCTTCGATTTGCACGTCGCCTTGCTTGAGGCCGTCGAGCAGCGCGATCCGGAGCGGGCCAAAGCCCTGTCGAGGCAGTTGATCAATGAACCTTGAAACCGAGAAAACCATGTCCCGCCCAGAAGTCTCCACAGCCCCCGTTCGCAAGGCCGAGCTTGAAGAGTTGTTGATCGACGCCGAAGCCGATGACGATCAGGTGCAGCAAAGCCATCCGCTGGTGCGGCGCCCGTGGCTGTTGCTGCTGGGGCTGATCCTGGTGGCGTTGAACCTGCGTCCGGCGCTGTCGAGCATGGCGCCGTTGCTCGGTGAAGTGTCGAAAAGTCTCGGTTTGTCCGCTGCTCAAGCGGGATTGCTGACGACGCTGCCAGTGCTCTGCCTTGGGTTGTTCGCACCTCTGGCCCCATTGCTCGCACGGCGTTTCGGTGCCGAACGGGTGGTACTGGGGATTCTTCTGACACTGGCCGGCGGCATCATCCTGCGCAGCAATTTCGGTGAGATCGGTCTGTTCGCCGGCAGCGTGCTGGGTGGCGCGAGCATTGGCATCATCGGCGTGTTGCTGCCGGGCATCGTCAAACGCGACTTCGCCAAACACGCCGGCACCATGACCGGCGTCTACACCATGGCCCTGTGCCTGGGCGCGGCAATGGCGGCGGGATCGACCGTGCCATTGAGCGAACACTTTGACCACAGCTGGGCCATGGGCCTGGGTTTCTGGGTGATCCCGGCGCTGGTGGCGGCAGTGTTCTGGCTGCCGCAAATCGGCCAGAAGCATGGTGCACACAACGTTGCCTACCGGGTGCGCGGTCTGCTGCGGGATCCGCTGGCCTGGCAAGTGACCTTGTACATGGGCCTGCAATCGTCGCTGGCCTACATCGTGTTCGGCTGGCTGCCGTCGATCCTTATCGGTCGCGGGCTGACGCCGACCCAGGCCGGTCTGGTGCTGTCCGGATCGGTGATCATCCAGCTCGCCAGCTCCCTGGCGGCACCGTGGCTGGCCACACGTGGCAAAGATCAGCGGCTGGCGATCGTGGTGGTGATGGCGTTGACCCTGGGCGGCCTGTTCGGTTGCCTCTTCGCGCCGATCGAAGGCCTGTGGGGCTGGGCGATCCTGCTGGGCCTGGGGCAGGGCGGCACGTTCAGCCTGGCGCTGACCCTGATCGTGCTGCGCTCGCGGGATTCCCATGTCGCGGCCAACCTGTCGAGCATGTCCCAGGGCTTTGGCTACACCCTCGCGTCCATGGGGCCGTTCGCGGTCGGCGTAGTGCATGACTGGACCGGTGGCTGGAACGCCGTGGGCTGGATTTTCGGCATCATTGGTGCGGGTGCAATCCTCGCTGGCCTCGGTGCCGGACGTGCGCTGTACGTGCAGGTGGTCAGCGAAAAGGTCTGATGCGTACACACTGTCGGTATTCGAAATGCGAATGCCGATAGTGTTTCAGGCGTTTGCGGATTATCGTGCTGGCAATCTGTACCTTTCCTGGAGATTGCCCATGAGTGAAGAAGCCCACAGCGCCCTGATCACCCGTTTCTACCAGGCTTTCCAGCGCCTCGACGCCGAGGCCATGGCCGCCTGCTACACCGACGACGTGGTGTTCAGCGATCCGGCCTTCGGCGAGCTGCGCGGTCGTGATGCCGGCGACATGTGGCGCATGCTCACCACTCGCGCCAAGGACTTCTCCCTGACCTTCAACAACGTCCGCGCCGACGAGCGCAGCGGCGGCGCCCACTGGGTGGCGACCTACCTGTTCAGCCAGACCGGCAATGTCGTGATCAACGACATCCAGGCGCGCTTCGTTTTCCGTGACGGCAAGATCTGTGAACACCACGACCACTTCGACCTGTGGCGCTGGTCGCGTCAGGCGCTGGGTTTCAAGGGGTTGTTGTTGGGCTGGACGCCTCTGGTGCGCAACGCTGTCCGTGCTCAGGCGCTGAAAGGGCTGAAGGCATTTCAGGCGAGTCGCTGATAAGATCGCCACCTGTTTTCCTTACGCCTGAATTGTCCCGTGAACAGCCTCAGCAAAAATCCTCTCGATGCCGACGTTCCAGTGAGCAAATCCTGGTTCGTCTACCTCGTACGCGCCGCCAACGGTTCGCTGTACTGCGGGATCAGCGATGATCCCGTGCGCCGTTTTGCCAAGCACCAGAGCGGCAAGGGCGCACGGTTCTTTCTTTCAAGCCCGGCGATGGCGCTGGTCTACACCGAGCGTTGTCGCGACAAGGGTGATGCGTTGCGTCAGGAGCGGTTGATCAAGAAGCTCAGGAAGAGTGCGAAGGAGTGTCTGGTGGCGTCTTATCGGCCTGATTGATCAGGTATTGGCAAACGGTAGAAATCTCCGCGTCGACGCGGTGCCTCCGGCAAACGACAGGCGAAAAAAACCGCCTTTGCGGGGCGGTTTTTTCTGTAAACGCCGGTTTGCGGCCGGGTTTACTGATCTCACAGGAGACATTGACGTAGGCGGAGAGTATTCCTCTTTGCATGCCTTATCAACCTGACTGATCAGTTCCCATCAGCCGGATCCGTAGGCTGCGAACGAATTGCGCGCTAAGCTGCTGGTTCACTTTCTGTGCGGCGGAGCCGAGCATGTCCGAGTTGATTCTGCATCATTACCCGACCTCTCCATTCGCCGAAAAGGCCCGGCTGCTGTTGGGTTTCAAGGGCTTGTCCTGGCGCTCGGTGCACATCTCGCCGGTGATGCCGAAACCGGATCTGACTGCCCTGACCGGGGGCTATCGCAAGACGCCAGTGCTGCAGATCGGCGCCGACATCTATTGCGACACCGCGCTGATTGCCCGTCGCCTCGAGCAGGAGAAGGCTCAGCCTTCGTTCTTCCCGGACGGTCAGGAAATGATCGCCGCCAGTTTTGCCGCCTGGGCCGATTCGGTGGTGTTCCAGCATGCGGTGAGCCTGGTGTTTCAGCCGGAATCGGTGGCGGTACGTTTCGGCAAGTTGCCGCCGGAAGCGATCAAGGCGTTTCTCGCCGATCGTGCCGGACTGTTCAGCGGTGGCAGCGCAACCAGGCTGTCAGCGGAGCAGGCCAGGCACAATTGGCCGACCCTCATGGCGCGTCTGGAGCAGCAGTTGCAGCGTGAAGACGGTGACTTCCTGTTCGGTGAGCCGTCGATTGCCGACTTCGCCATGGCCCATCCACTGTGGTTCCTCAAGGCCACGCACGTGACGGCGCCCTTGGTGGATGCTTATCCGGCGGTGTCGGCGTGGCTGGGGCGTGTGCTCGGTTTTGGCCATGGCGCGGCCAGCGAGATGAGCTCGGAGCAGGCACTGGAAATTGCGCGCAGTTCGACGCCGGCGGCGTTGCCGGACGAAGAGTTCACTGATCCGAACGGGTTCGTGGCAGGTCAGCAGGTGCTGATCGCCGCGACAGACTACGGCGTTGATCCGGTTGCCGGTGAGCTGGTGTTTGCCGGTCGAGAGGAGTTGATCCTGCGCCGTGAAGACGAACGTGGCGGGTTGGTGCATGTGCACTTCCCGCGTTTCGGTTTCCGAATCGAGAAACGCTGAAACAACTGAGGGAGCCGATTGGCTCCCTCGTTCATTTCAGTGCAGCGAGAATCTCGTCCGGATCAAACCCGCGAATCAACGTGCCATTGACGTCGATCAGAGGAATTCCGCGTCCGCCCAAAGCTTCGTACGCCTTGCGTGCTTCGGCATCCTTCTCGATATCGAATTCCTTGAACGCAATGCCTTTCTGATCGAGAAAGCGTTTGGTCTGCTTGCAGTAGCCGCACCAGTCCGTCGCGTACAGCACCACATTGGCGTTGGCGCGGATCTGCTCCGACGCCATCTGCGACGGGTTGAACACCCGCTCGATCTTGCCCCAGTTCTGATAGACCACAACCACCAGCAGAACCAGTGCGACTTTCTTCAGCACATTGCCGAGCATCAGTTGCGACGCTTCAGCTGATCGGTGAGCGAGGTCGGCAGGCCTTTGATGACCAAAGTCCCGGCTTCTTCGTCGTATTCGATCTTCGAGCCCAGCAGGTGCGCTTCAAAGCTGATCGACAGGCCTTCGGCGCGGCCGGTGAAGCGGCGGAACTGGTTGAGCGTGCGTTTATCCGCCGGAATCTCCGGCGACAGGCCGTAATCCTTGTTGCGGATATGATCGTAGAAGGCCTTCGGGCGTTCTTCGTCGATCAGCTCAGACAGTTCTTCCAGGCCCATCGGTTCGCCGAGCTTGGCCTGGCTGCTGGCGTAATCGACCAGGGTCTTGGTTTTTTCGCGCGCGGAGTCTTCCGGCAGGTCTTCGCTCTCGACGAAGTCGCTGAAGGCCTTGAGCAGGGTGCGGGTCTCGCCCGGGCCGTCGACGCCTTCCTGGCAGCCGATGAAGTCGCGGAAGTACTCCGAGACTTTCTTGCCGTTCTTGCCCTTGATGAACGAAATGTACTGCTTGGACTGCTTGTTGTTCTGCCACTCGGAAACGTTGATCCGCGCCGCCAGGTGCAGTTGGCCGAGGTCGAGGTGGCGCGACGGGGTCACGTCCAGCTCATCGGTCACCGCCACGCCTTCGCTGTGGTGCAGCAAGGCGATGGCCAGGTAGTCCGTCATGCCTTGCTGATAGTGGGCGAACAGCACGTGGCCGCCGACCGACAGGTTCGATTCTTCCATCAGCTTTTGCAGGTGCTCGACCGCGACTTTGCTGAACGCAGTGAAGTCCTTGCCGCCCTCCATGTATTCCTTCAGCCAGCCGCTGAACGGGAACGCGCCGGACTCCGGATGGAACAAGCCCCAGGCTTTGCCCTGTTTGGCGTTATAGCTCTCGTTGAGATCGGCGAGCATGTTCTCGATGGCTGCGGACTCAGCCAGTTCGGAGTCACGGGCGTGCAGGACTGCGGGTGTGCCGTCGGGTTTTTTGTCGATCAAATGGACGATGCAATGACGGATCGGCATAGGCTTCTCGGCTGGTGGAAGGAAGGAGGGCGGGCTCCCCCGAAAAAGCGCCCAGTGTACCGCAACCACTGGATTTGGCGCGGGGTGAGGGGCAAATCCTGGTCACTCGACCGCCCTTATGCATTTATTTACCGATTTAGCGCAATAAACCTGACCATTTGGCTAGCTAGAGGCGGATATTTCCTTGTCTCTGTGCTAGTTTTGCCCGGTCTTGTGCGAAGTCACCGCGACAAGCATGCATTCAGCTTTTGTCAGGTCGAACCAAACCTTGATTTCGGCATCTATAACCCCGACTCGTCGTGGTTATCGCCGAGGGTGCCAGATCCAGAAGATCGGGCTCGATGGCTGACACTGCACTCTGCAATCCATATGAATTTGATAGGGAAGGAACACTACATGGCTCTTACTAAAGACCAACTGATCGCCGACATCGCTGAAGCTATCGACGCGCCGAAAACCACCGCGCGTGCCGCTCTGGACCAACTGGGTCAAATCGTTGCCGATCAGCTGGAAAATGGTGCCGAAATCACTTTGCCAGGTATCGGCAAGCTGAAAGTGACCGAGCGTCCTGCCCGCACTGGCCGTAACCCGTCGACTGGCGCTGCCATCGAAATCCCTGCCAAGAAAGTGATCAAGCTGGTTGTGGCCAAAAGCCTGACCGACGCTGTGAACAAGTAAGACGCAGCGATACAAAAAAGCCGTGCACCGGAGCGATCCGGACACGGTTTTTTTATGTCTGCTGTTTGTGTTTCAGCAGTAGCGGCGGCTTTGCGATCAAGCGCCGCCCCGATTGAAGCGAATTACTTGCGAACCCAGCGTTCGCGCCGCCAGATCTGCTGCTCGGACTTGGTCTGGAAGGTCCATGCCACGAAGCGGCTCTGCTTCTGCCCCTGGGACATTTCCACTACCTGGCTTTCCAGCGCACCGGCCTTCTTCAGCGCAATTTCGATGGCCGGCAGGTTTGAAGCTTTCGAGACCAGGGTGCTGAACCACAACACCTTGTGCGCAAAGTTCGCACTTTCGGCGATCAGTTGCGTCACGAAACGTGCTTCGCCGCCTTCACACCACAGCTCGGCCGACTGACCGCCGAAGTTCAGTACCGGCAGTTTGCGTTTCGGGTCGGCCTTGCCCAGTGCCCGCCACTTACGCTCGCTGCCCTTGGTAGCCTCTTCCATCGAGGCGTGGAACGGCGGGTTGCACATGGTCAGGTCAAAGCGCTCGCCGGGCTCCAGCAGGCCGATCAGGATGTGCTTGCGGTTCTCCTGTTGGCGCAGCTGGATGACCTTGTTCAGGTCGTTGGACTGGACGATGGCCCTGGCGGCGGCCACGGCGGTCGGATCGATCTCCGAGCCGAGGAAGTGCCAGCGATATTCGCTGTTACCGATCAGCGGGTACACGCAGTTGGCGCCCATGCCGATATCCAGCACATTGACGATGGCGCCACGCGGAACCACACCGTCGTTGTTGCTGGCCAAGAGGTCAGCCAGGAAGTGGATGTAGTCGGCACGGCCCGGCACCGGCGGGCACAGATAATCGGCCGGGATGTCCCAATGCTGGATGCCGTAGAACGACTTGAGCAGCGCCCGGTTGAACACACGCACTGCATCGGGACTGGCGAAGTCGATGCTTTCCTTGCCGTACGGGTTGGTGATCACGAACTTCGCCAGTTCCGGCGTAGTCTTGATCAGCGCCGGGAAGTCGTAGCGACCCTGATGGCGATTGCGCGGATGCAGGCTGGCTTCTTTACGCGGCGCCACGGGCTTGGCCGGGGTGACGGAGTCAGGCTTCTTGCGCGCAGGTTTCGGTGTGCGTGGGGCGTTCATGGGCGTGGTCGATTCGGGTAGGGCTGAAAGTGGCGGCCATTGTCCCACAGGGAGCCGTATTGTTGGCCGGAAAAGTGCCGGGCACAAAAAAGGGAGGCCGTTGCGGGCCTCCCTTTTTCAGTGCGATTTGCCGTTACAGGCTGGCAATCCGCGCGTGCTGCTCGGCCAGCTTGGCCAGAGCCTGTTCGGCTTCGGCC
This sequence comes from Pseudomonas sp. 22085, assembly GCF_052045815.1. Taxonomy (NCBI): domain Bacteria; kingdom Pseudomonadati; phylum Pseudomonadota; class Gammaproteobacteria; order Pseudomonadales; family Pseudomonadaceae; genus Pseudomonas; species Pseudomonas sp. 22085. The sequence continues at coordinate 41,969 of NZ_JBQEQA010000031.1, read as the reverse complement.
AGTTTGGCGCGTTCCTTCTCGATGACTTCGGCCGGAGCCTTGTCAACGAAACCGGCGTTGGACAGCTTGCCGCCCACCCGCTGGACTTCGCCCTGCAGACGCAGGATTTCCTTGTCCAGGCGCGCCAGCTCGGCGCCCTTGTCGATCAGACCGGCCATCGGCACCAGCACTTCCATCTCGCCGACCAGCGCGGTCGCCGACAGCGGCGCTTCTTCGCCGGCGGCCAGTACGGTGATCGACTCCAGACGCGCCAGCTTCTTCAGCAGCGCTTCGTTCTCGGTCAGGCGGCGCTGGTCTTCAGCGCTGACGTTCTTCAGGTAGATCGGCAGCGGTTTGCCCGGGCCGATGTTCATTTCGCCACGGATGTTGCGCGTGCCGAGCATCAGGCCCTTGAGCCATTCGATGTCGTCTTCGGCCGCCGGATCGATGCGCTCTTCGTTGGCCACCGGCCATGGTTGCAGCATGATCGTCTTGCCCTGAATACCGGCCAGCGGCGCGATGCGCTGCCAGATTTCTTCAGTGATGAACGGCATGAACGGATGCGCCAGACGCAGCGCCACTTCCAGTACGCGAACCAGCGTGCGGCGAGTGCCGCGCTGACGCTCGACCGGCGCGTTTTCGTCCCACAGCACTGGCTTGGACAGTTCCAGGTACCAGTCGCAGTACTGGTTCCAGATGAACTCGTACAGCGCTTGCGCCGCCAGGTCGAAACGGAACTGATCCAGTTGACGGGTCACTTCGGCTTCGGTGCGTTGCAGCTGCGAGATGATCCAGCGATCCGCCAGCGACAGCTCGTAGGCTTCGCCGTTCTGGCCGCAGTCTTCGCCCTTGTCCAGAACATAACGCGCGGCGTTCCAGATCTTGTTGCAGAAGTTGCGATAGCCTTCGACGCGGCCCATGTCGAACTTGATGTCGCGACCGGTGGACGCCAGCGAGCAGAAGGTGAAGCGCAGGGCGTCGGTGCCGTAGCTGGCGATGCCGTCGGCGAATTCGTCGCGGGTCTGCTTCTCGATCTTCTTCGCCAGTTTTGGCTGCATCAGACCGGACGTGCGTTTCTGCACCAGGGTTTCGAGCTCGATGCCGTCGATGATGTCCAGCGGGTCCAGGACGTTGCCCTTGGACTTGGACATCTTCTGGCCCTGGCCATCACGCACCAGGCCGTGCACATAAACAGTCTTGAACGGAACCTGCGGCGTGCCGTCCTCGTTCTTGATCAGATGCATGGTCAGCATGATCATCCGGGCAACCCAGAAGAAAATGATGTCGAAACCGGTGACCAGCACGTCGGTGGAGTGGAATTTCTTCAGGAACTCGGTCTTTTCCGGCCAGCCCAGGGTAGAGAAGGTCCACAGGCCCGAACTGAACCAGGTGTCGAGAACGTCGTTGTCCTGTTGCAGCGCAACGTCCGGGCCGAGATTGTGCTTGGCGCGCACTTCGGCTTCGTCGCGACCGACGTAGACCTTGCCCGACTCGTCGTACCAGGCCGGAATCCGGTGGCCCCACCACAGCTGACGGCTGATGCACCAGTCCTGGATGTCGCGCATCCACGAGAAGTACATGTTTTCGTACTGCTTCGGCACGAACTGGATGCGACCGTCTTCAACGGCGGCAATCGCAGGCTCGGCCAGCGGTTTGGTGGACACGTACCACTGGTCGGTCAGCCATGGCTCGATGACGGTGCCGGAGCGGTCGCCTTTCGGCACTTTCAGGTTGTGGTCGTCGACGCTGACCAGCAGGCCGGCGGCGTCGAACGCGGCAACGATCTGCTTGCGCGCTTCGAAACGCTCGAGGCCGGCGTACTCGGCCGGAATCTTGCCGTCGATGCTGTCGTTCAGCGTGCCGTCGAGGTTGAACACTTGCGCTGCCGGCAGCACATTGGCGTTCTTGTCGAAGATGTTCAGCAGCGGCAGGTTGTGGCGCTTGCCGACTTCGTAGTCGTTGAAATCGTGGGCCGGGGTGATCTTCACGCAGCCGGTGCCGAATTCAGGATCGCAGTAATCGTCGGCGATGATCGGGATGCGGCGGCCGACCAGCGGCAACTCGACAAACTTGCCGATCAGGGCTTTGTAGCGCTCGTCGTTCGGGTTCACTGCGACGGCGGAGTCGCCGAGCATGGTTTCCGGACGGGTAGTCGCGACGATCAGGAAATCGTTGCCTTCAGCGGTTTTCGCGCCGTCGGCCAGCGGGTACTTCAGGTTCCACAGGAAACCTTTCTCGTCGTGGTTTTCCACTTCGAGGTCGGAAATCGCCGTGTGCAGTTTGGTGTCCCAGTTGACCAGTCGCTTGCCGCGGTAGATCAGGCCGTCTTCGTGCAGGCGCACGAACGCTTCCTTAACGGCTTCCGAGAGGCCGTCATCCATGGTGAAGCGCTCGCGGCTCCAGTCAACGGACGAGCCGAGGCGACGGATCTGACGGCTGATGTTGCCGCCGGACTGATCCTTCCATTCCCAGACTTTCTCGAGGAATTTTTCCCGGCCCAGATCATGGCGGTTCTGGCCCTGGGCTTCGAGTTGACGCTCCACCAGCATTTGCGTGGCGATACCGGCGTGGTCGGTGCCCGGCTGCCAAAGGGTGTTGCGACCCTGCATACGGCGGAAACGGATCAGGGCGTCCATGATCGCGTTGTTGAAACCGTGACCCATGTGCAGGCTGCCGGTGACGTTCGGCGGCGGGATCATGATGGTGTAGGAGTCGCCCGCGCCTTGCGGGGCGAAGTAGTTCTCGGACTCCCAGGTGTTGTACCAGGAAGTTTCAATGGCGTGCGGCTGGTAGGTCTTATCCATGCGCGGCGGGACCCTATTGGCATTTATTCAGGAAAAGCCGGGAAGTATAGCGGGGCATGGGGCGCAGGGCGAGCGGGGCGGGCCGGGTGGAGGCTTAAATGTGGGAGCTGGCCTGCCAGCGATGCAGGCGCCGCGGTTTTTCAGGAAAACCGCAGTGATGCGAACGCTGGCAAGCCAGATCCAACAGGAGATCGGGAGATTATTCGTATTGGCCGAGAAGCCGTTCCATCCGCGCCTCGAGGCGACGTTTGATTTCGGTTTCGATGTGCGGGGCGAAGTCGTCGATCACGTCCTGCATGATCAATTGCGCGGCGGCGCGCAGTTCGCTGTCCAGATGCAGGAGGGCGTCGGGGCCTTTATCCACAGGCGCGACGGGCGCAGTAGCGGGCTTCACGACGGGGGCGGGAGGCGGTACGACGGCGGGAGGCTCAGTGCCGACCGAATCGAACAACATCGGAATCTGTTCCTGTTCGCCATCATCGACCGTGTCGGTCAGCAGTGGCGGTTGCAGGTTGTCATCGCCGAGCAGCTGGCGGATCGACTCAAGGTCATCCAGCAGGTGCGCGGGTTTTTGCAGCGGTTTTGGAGTGTCCATCGGCGTACTCAGAGTCGCTGTAAACGGTGGTCTTGCAGAGGATAGCCCTGTTCGCGGTAGAAACGGAAACTCTCCCGCGCCGCAGTGCGGATCGCCGGATCTTCCACCACCACCTCGGCAACGCGGGCGAATTTACTGGCGAAAACCGGGACTTTCAGGTCGAGGTTGACCAGCAAGTCCGCGTGCTGGCCGCAGTCGTCGCCCACTCCCAATACGATCAAACCTTCCGGTTCGCTTTCAGCCGGGCCATGGGGTACGAAGGTTTCGCCCTTGAACGCCCACAGTCGCGCATCGAGATCATCACGCTGGGCGGCATCGCTGCAATGCAGGTAGATGCGATGGCCCATGCGCCAGGCTTTATCGGTGAGCTTGCAGGCAAAATCCAGGCGAGCCGAAGGATCGGCGCTGGGCAGGATATAAAAGTCGACTTTGGTCATTGCGGTTCCTGAGCTGCAAGCGGCACCCCTCAAGAGAGGCGCCGCTCGCAGTCATCGGTTTCAGGCTTTGGCGCGGTCCAGCAGGTATTGGGTCAGCAGCGGAACCGGACGGCCGGTGGCGCCCTTGTCCTTGCCGCCGCTGGTCCAGGCGGTGCCCGCGATGTCCAGATGCGCCCAGTTCAGGTTCTTGGTGAAGCGCGACAGGAAGCAGGCGGCGGTGATGGTGCCGGCCTTCGGACCGCCAATGTTGGCGATGTCGGCGAACGGGCTGTCCAGTTGCTCCTGGTATTCGTCGAACAGCGGCAGTTGCCAGGCACGGTCGTCGGCAGCCTTGCCCGCGCTCAGCAGTTGCTCGATCAGTTCGTCGTTGTTGCCCAGCAGGCCCGACGTGTGGGCGCCCAGCGCGACGACGCAGGCACCGGTCAGGGTGGCGATGTCGATCACCGCTTGCGGCTTGAAGCGCTCGGAGTAAGTCAGTGCATCGCACAGCACCAGACGGCCTTCGGCGTCGGTGTTGAGGATTTCCACGGTCTGGCCGCTCATGGTGGTGACGATGTCGCCCGGACGCGAAGCAGTGCCGCTCGGCATGTTCTCGGCGCAGGCCAGGATGCACACCAGGTTGATCGGCAGTTTCAGTTCCAGCACGGCGCGCAGGGTACCGAACACGCTGGCCGCGCCACCCATGTCGTATTTCATCTCGTCCATGCCGGCGCCCGGTTTCAGGCTGATGCCGCCGGTGTCGAAGGTGATGCCTTTGCCGACCAGTGCGTACGGCTTCTCGGATTTCTTGCCGCCGTTGTATTGCATGACGATCAGGCGCGGCGGCTGGGCGCTGCCCTGGCCGACGGCGTAGAACGAACCCATGCCCAGCGACTTGATCTTCTTCTCGTCGAGGACTTCGACTTTCAGATCCTTGAACTCTTTGCCGAGGTTCTTGGCTTGCTCGCCGAGGAAAGTCGGGTGGCAGATGTTCGGCGGCAGGTTGCCCAGGTTACGGGTGAATGCCATGCCGTTGGCGATCGCGGTGGCGTGGTTCACGGCGCGTTGCACTTCGGCCTGAGCGGCCTTGATGGTCAGCAGGGTGATTTTCTTCAGGGCGCGCGGTTCGGCTTTCTGGCTCTTGAACTGGTCGAAGGTGTATTCGCCGTCGACCAGGGTTTCGGCCAGCAGACGGGTCTTGCCGTAGCTGTCGCGGTTCTTGACGATGATTTCATCGAGTGCCAGTACGGCGTCGCTGCCGCCCAGGCTTTTGAGGGTGTTGAGGATGCCGGCGACGATCTTGCGGAACGGACGGTCGCCCAGTTCTTCATCCTTGCCCACGCCCACCAGCAGCACACGTTCGGCTTTCAGGTTCGGCAGGCTGTGCAGCAACAGGCTCTGGCCGACCTTGCCGGCCAGGTCGCCACGCTTGAGCACGGCGCTGATGGCGCCGCCGCTCAGTTCGTCGACCTGCCTGGCGGCGGCACCGAGTTTGCGGCCTTCGCCGACGGCAACCACCAGGGTGGCGGTTTTCAACGTTTCTGGGCTAACGCTTTTTACAACCAGTTCCATGTCCGGATCCCTGAATGAATGGTCAACACACAGGCGTTCGACGTGTCCGCCGTCGCCTGCTTATAGAGAGAAGAGGCGCAGGCCAGTGCCTGCGACAGAGGCGGCAGTTTGAACCTCGCTCACCGCGCCTGACAACCCTCGGTTGTACGATCTTCAACCGATTGCACGCTTGCGTGTGTGCGCGCAGTGACAGGCGCCCTCAATCACAGGATAATGCCGCATCTTTTTTCGACGGCTCTGCCTTGCGGGCCCGTCGATACGTTTGCTTGTTTGGCCGCCTTAGCCTGACAACCCTGGAGTGTCTGGTTTGATCGTCTTCCGTTATCTGTCCCGCGAAGTCCTGTTGACCCTGAGTGCGGTAAGCGCCGTGCTGCTGGTCATCATCATGAGCGGTCGCTTCATCAAATACCTTGCCCAGGCCGCCGCGGGCCAGCTCGATCCGGGATCGCTGTTCCTGATCATGGGCTATCGCCTGCCGGGCTTCATGCAGTTGATCCTGCCGCTGGGGCTGTTCCTCGGGATTCTGCTGGCGTACGGCCGGCTGTACCTCGAAAGCGAGATGACCGTGCTTTCGGCCACCGGCATGAGTCAGCAGCGGTTGTTCCGCATGACCCTGTTTCCGGCCACCCTGGTAGCTGTGGTGGTGGCCTGGCTGAGCTTGAGCCTGGCACCGCAAGGCGCCAACCAGTTCCAGCTGCTGCTGAACAAACAGGATGCCCTGACCGAATTCGACACCCTCGAGCCGGGCCGTTTCCAGGCCTTGCGCGACGGTACGCGGGTGACCTACACCGAAACCCTCAGCGATGACCGGGTCAACCTCGGCAGCGTATTCATCTCGCAGAAGAACCTCGGTGCCAACCAGAAAGATCGCGGGATTTCCGTGCTGGTAGCTGAAAAGGGTCGCCAGGAAGTGCGTCCCGACGGCAATCGCTACCTGATTCTCGACAACGGCTACCGTTACGACGGCAGCCCGGGTCAGGCCAACTATCGCGCCATCCACTACGAAACCTACGGCGTGCTGCTGCCCAAGCCGGATGTCAGCGAGGAAGTCACCGACCGTGACGCCATGCCGACCTCGTCCCTGCTCGGCAGTGACGACATTCGCTCGAAAACCGAACTGCAATGGCGCCTGTCGCTGCCGTTGCTGGTGTTCATCGTGACCCTGATGGCGGTGCCGCTGTCGCGGGTCAACCCGCGTCAGGGGCGTTTCCTCAAGCTGCTGCCGGCGATTCTTCTTTATATGGCTTACCTGACCATCCTGATTGCCGCCCGCGGCGCCCTCGAGAAAGGCAAGATTCCACCGGCGCTCGGCTTGTGGTGGGTGCATGCGATCTTCCTGACGATCGGTCTCGGTCTGTTGTACTGGGAGCCTTTGCGCCTGAAGCTGGCCAGCCGTCGCAGCGCAGCGCTGGAGGTGGCCCGTGGTTAAACTCGACCGCTACATCGGCAGCAGCGTGTTCATCGCGATCATCGCGGTGCTGGCGATCATTCTCGGCCTGGCCACCTTGTTTGCGTTCATCGACGAGATGGGCGATGTCAGTGACACCTACACCCTGGTCGATGTCCTGAGTTTCGTGCTCCTGACCGCGCCGCGCCGGCTCTACGACATGCTGCCGATGGCGGCGCTGATCGGCTGCCTGATCGGCCTTGGCAGTCTGGCGAGCAGCAGCGAGCTGACCGTGATGCGCGCCGCCGGTGTCTCCATCGGGCGTATCGTCTGGGCGGTGATGAAGCCGATGCTGGTACTGATGCTGGCCGGTGTGCTGATCGGCGAATACGTGGCCCCAGCCACCGAAAGCATGGCCCAGGCCAACCGTTCGCTGGCGCAAGGCAGCGGCGACGCGCAAAGCGCCAAGCACGGCATGTGGCACCGCCAGGGTGACGAGTTCATTCACATCAACTCCGTGCAACCCAACGGTCGTCTGTATGGTGTGACCCGCTATCACTTCGACAAAGAGCGCCATCTGCTCAGTTCGAGCTTCGCCAAGCGCGCCGAGTTCGACACCGATCACTGGCAGCTGACCGACGTGACCACCACCAAATTTCACGAGCGCAGCACCGAAGTGGTCAATACGCCGGTCGAGCGCTGGGATGTCTCGCTGAGCCCGCAATTGCTGAGCACTGTAGTGATGGCGCCGGAATCGCTGTCGATCACCGGTCTGTGGGGTTACATCCACTATCTGGCCGATCAGGGTCTGAGCAACGGTCGTTACTGGCTGGCATTTTGGGTCAAGGTGTTGCAGCCGCTGGTGACCGCTGCGCTGGTACTGATGGCGATTTCCTTCATCTTCGGTCCGCTGCGTTCGGTGACCCTCGGTCAGCGGGTGTTCACCGGTGTGCTGGTGGGCTTTACCTTCCGCATCGTTCAGGATCTGCTGGGCCCATCCAGTCTGGTGTTCGGCTTCTCGCCGCTGTTCGCGGTGCTGGTGCCGGCTGGCGTGTGTGCGCTGGCGGGTGTCTGGCTGTTGCGTCGAGCCGGTTGATGAACCAGGTTGCACCCACGCTTTAGCCGTGAAAACGCCTCGGTCGCCAGACCGGGGCGTTTTTGCATGCAATCCGGGTGACAGGCGAACGTGACGCTTGCGCCGTGTATCAGGTACAATTCCCGGCTATTTTTCGGCGGGCCAAGCCTGCAGCCTTTTTGAGTGTTGATCCGTGAGTGATTTGAGTCATATCCGCAATTTCTCCATCATCGCCCACATTGACCATGGCAAGTCGACGCTGGCTGACCGTTTCATCCAGATGTGCGGCGGCCTGGCCGAGCGTGAAATGGAAGCCCAGGTACTGGATTCCATGGATCTGGAGCGCGAACGCGGGATCACCATCAAGGCCCACAGCGTCACCCTCTATTACAAGGCCAAAGATGGCGTCACCTACCAGCTGAACTTCATTGACACCCCGGGTCACGTCGACTTCACCTACGAAGTCAGCCGTTCCCTGGCGGCCTGTGAAGGTGCGTTGCTGGTGGTCGATGCGGGGCAGGGCGTTGAAGCCCAGTCCGTGGCCAACTGCTACACCGCCATCGAGCAGGGCCTTGAGGTCATGCCGGTGCTGAACAAGATCGACCTGCCACAGGCCGAGCCTGATCGCGTCAAGGACGAGATCGAGAAGATCATCGGCATCGACGCCACCGACGCCGTCACCTGCAGCGCCAAGACCGGCCTTGGTGTCGACGAAGTGCTCGAACGTCTGGTTGCTACCATTCCTGCGCCGACCGGCAATATCGAAGATCCGCTGCAGGCGTTGATCATCGACTCCTGGTTCGACAATTACCTGGGCGTTGTCTCCCTGGTGCGCGTGCGTCACGGCCGCGTGAAGAAGGGCGACAAGATCCTGGTGAAGTCCACCGGCAAGGTGCATCTGGTCGACAGTGTTGGCGTATTCAACCCGAAACACACCGCCACCGCTGACCTGAAGGCCGGCGAAGTGGGCTTCATCATCGCCAGCATCAAGGACATTCACGGTGCGCCGGTCGGTGACACCCTGACCCTGAGCTCCACGCCGGACGTTCCGGTGCTGCCAGGTTTCAAACGCATCCAGCCGCAGGTTTACGCCGGTCTGTTCCCGGTCAGCTCCGACGACTTCGAGGACTTCCGCGAAGCGCTGCAGAAACTGACCCTGAACGACTCGTCGCTGCAATACACCCCGGAAAGCTCCGACGCACTGGGCTTCGGCTTCCGTTGCGGCTTCCTCGGCATGCTGCACATGGAGATCATCCAGGAGCGCCTGGAGCGCGAGTACGACCTGGACCTGATCACCACGGCGCCGACGGTAATCTTCGAACTGGTGCTGAAAACCGGTGAAACGATTTACGTCGACAACCCGTCGAAGCTGCCGGACGTCTCGTCGATCGAAGACATGCGCGAGCCAATCGTGCGCGCCAACATCCTGGTGCCGCAGGAACACCTGGGCAACGTCATCACCCTGTGCATCGAGAAACGCGGTGTGCAGGTCGACATGCTGTTCCTCGGCAATCAGGTCCAGGTGACCTACGACCTGCCGATGAACGAAGTGGTCCTCGACTTCTTCGACCGTCTGAAATCCACCAGCCGCGGCTATGCTTCGCTGGACTACCATTTCGATCGTTACCAATCGGCTAATCTGGTGAAACTGGACGTGCTGATCAACGGCGACAAGGTCGACGCTCTGGCGCTGATCGTGCACCGTGACAATTCGCACTTCAAAGGTCGCCAGTTGACCGAGAAGATGAAAGAACTGATTCCTCGTCAGATGTTCGACGTGGCCATCCAGGCTGCCATTGGCGGTCAGATCGTCGCCCGGACAACCGTCAAGGCACTCAGAAAGAACGTATTGGCCAAGTGCTACGGCGGCGACGTCAGCCGTAAGAAAAAACTGCTTGAGAAGCAGAAGGCCGGTAAAAAACGCATGAAACAGGTCGGCAACGTGGAAATCCCGCAAGAAGCCTTCCTCGCCGTGCTCAGGTTGGAATAGTCAGGTCCTATGTCACTAAATTTCCCGCTGTTGCTGGTCATTGCCGTGTTCGTCTGCGGTCTGTTGGCGTTGCTCGATCTGTTGATCCTGGCACCGCGTCGGCGTGCCGCCATCGCTTCCTATCAGGGCAGCGTCAGCCAGCCTGACGTGGTGGTGGTCGAGAAGCTGAACAAGGAACCGCTGCTGGTCGAGTACGGCAAGTCGTTCTTCCCGGTGCTGTTCATCGTGCTGGTGCTGCGTTCGTTCCTGGTGGAGCCGTTCCAGATTCCGTCCGGCTCGATGAAACCGACCCTGGACGTCGGCGACTTCATTCTGGTGAACAAGTTTTCCTACGGGATCCGTTTGCCGGTGATCGACAAGAAGATCATCGAAGTCGGTGACCCGCAGCGCGGCGATGTGATGGTGTTCCGTTACCCGAGCGACCCGAACGTCAACTACATCAAGCGTGTGGTCGGCCTGCCGGGCGATACGGTGAGGTACACCGCCGACAAGCGTCTGTTCGTCAACGGCGAGTCGATTGCCGAACAACTGGTCGGCTCCGAGCCGGGCACGCTGGGCAGTGCGGAACTCTACAAGGAAAAACTCGGCGCCGCCGAGCACCTGATCCGCAAGGAAATGAGCCGCTACCGCGCCACGCCGGACCATACCTGGACCGTGCCGGCCGGGCACTATTTCATGATGGGCGACAACCGCGACAACTCGAACGACAGTCGCTACTGGGATGATCCGAACATTCCCAAGGACCTGCTGGGCATGGTTCCCGACCAGAACATTGTCGGCAAGGCCTTCGCGGTCTGGATGAGCTGGCCGGAACCGAAACTCAGCCACCTGCCGAACTTCTCGCGGGTCGGCCTGATCAAGTAAACAAACACGGCGCTGTTGACCACAGCGCCGAATGCATTTCTGGCGTCGGCACAACCGGCTCCGGGGCATGAAGCCACGATATTCAGGACGTCATTTTTGAACACAGCGTTAATTGTCCCAAGCCTGCGCCGTATCCCGGCGATGGCAGTGGAATCCAGCCACGAACTCAGCGTGGGTAAACCGTGAGCGTTTCTCTAAGCCGTCTCGAGCGTCAGCTCGGTTACACCTTCAAGGACCAGGAACTGATGGTCCTGGCCCTTACGCACCGCAGCTTTGCCGGACGCAACAACGAGCGTCTGGAATTCCTCGGCGATGCGATCCTCAACTTTGTTGCCGGCGAAGCCTTGTTCGACCGTTTCCCGCTGGCGCGCGAAGGCCAGTTGTCGCGTTTGCGCGCACGGCTGGTAAAAGGTGAGACGCTGGCGGTGCTGGCCCGCGGTTTCGATCTGGGCGATTACCTGCGTCTGGGTTCCGGCGAATTGAAGAGCGGCGGTTTCCGTCGCGAGTCGATCCTGGCCGACGCCCTTGAAGCACTGATCGGTGCGATCTACCTCGACGCCGGCATGGAAGTCGCCCGCGAGCGCGTACTGGCCTGGCTGGCCGGCGAGTTCGAAGGCCTGACGCTGGTCGACACCAACAAGGATCCGAAGACCCGCCTGCAGGAATTCCTGCAATCGCGCGGCTGCGAACTGCCGCGTTATGAAGTGGTGGACATCCAGGGCGAGCCGCACTGCCGTACCTTCTTCGTCGAGTGCGAAGTTGTCCTATTGAATGAAAAAAGTCGGGGTCAGGGTGTGAGCCGTCGCATTGCCGAACAGGTAGCGGCCGCCGCAGCACTGATTGCCCTGGGTGTGGAGAATGGCAATGACTGATACAAACGCAACGCGCTGTGGCTATGTTGCCATCGTCGGCCGTCCCAACGTGGGCAAGTCCACGCTGTTGAACCACATCCTCGGCCAGAAGCTGGCGATCACTTCGCGCAAGCCGCAGACGACTCGCCACAACATGCTCGGGATCAAGACCGAGGGCGACGTGCAGGCGATCTACGTCGACACCCCCGGCATGCACAAGGGTGGCGAAAAGGCCCTGAACCGCTACATGAACAAGACCGCTTCAGCGGCGTTGAAAGACGTCGACGTGGTGATCTTCGTGGTCGATCGCACCAAGTGGACCGAAGAAGACCAGATGGTGCTGGAGCGCGTGCAGTACGTGACCGGCCCGCTGATCGTCGCGCTGAACAAGACCGACCGCATCGAAGACAAGGCCGAGCTGATGCCGCACCTGTCGTGGTTGCAGGAACAGCTGCCGAACGCGCAGATCATTCCAATCTCGGCGCAGCAGGGGCACAACCTCGACGCGCTGGAAAAGGTTATCGCCGATCATCTGCCGGAGAACGATCACTTCTTCCCGGAAGACCAGATCACCGACCGCAGCAGCCGCTTCCTCGCCGCCGAACTGGTGCGCGAGAAGATCATGCGCCAGCTCGGCGCCGAGCTGCCGTACCAGATCACCGTGGAAATCGAAGAGTTCAAGCAGCAGGGTGCGACGCTGCACATTCATGCGCTGATCCTCGTCGAGCGTGACGGCCAGAAGAAAATCATCATTGGCGACAAGGGCGAGCGCATCAAGCGCATCGGCACCGAGGCGCGCAAGGACATGGAGCTGCTGTTCGACTCCAAGATCATGCTCAACCTGTGGGTCAAGGTGAAGGGCGGCTGGTCCGACGACGAGCGTGCGCTGCGTTCGCTGGGTTACGGCGACCTGTAACACCGGTTTTCTGCTACACCAGAGAACCCCCTGTGGGAGCGGGCTTGCCCGCGATGAGGATGTAATGTTCGGCAGNCGCGGGCAAGCCCGCTCCCACATTTGGTTTATGTTGATCTCAAGCCTGCATTCCTCCAGCGAGACACCATGTCCTCAACCCCGCCTCCCGCCCAACCCGCCTACGTCCTCCACTCACGCGCCTACCGCGAAACCAGCGCGCTGGTGGACTTCCTCACGCCGCAAGGTCGGCTGCGGGCGGTGTTGCGCAGCGCGCGGGGCAAGGCCGGGACGCTGGCGCGGCCATTCGTGCCGCTGGAAGTGGAGTTTCGCGGCAAAGGTGAGTTGAAGAATGTCGGGCGCATGGAGAGTGTCGGGAATGCAACCTGGATGGTCGGCGAGGCGCTGTTCAGCGGCTTGTATCTCAATGAGCTGCTGATTCGCCTGTTGCCCGCCGAAGATCCGCATCCTGCGGTGTTCGATCATTACGCTGCCACGTTGCTGGCATTGGCCGAAGGGCGGCCACTGGAGCCGCTGCTGCGTTCCTTCGAATGGCGGCTGCTCGACGATCTCGGTTACGGTTTTTCCCTGAATACCGATATCAACGAGGATCCCATCGCTGCGGATGGCCTCTACCGCTTGCAGGTGGATGCCGGGCTCGAGCGGGTCTACCTGTTGCAACCCGGTCTGTTCAACGGCACCGAACTGCTGGCCATGGCCGAAGCCGACTGGTCGGCTCCCGGCGCGTTGTCCGCCGCCAAGCGACTGATGCGCCAAGCCTTGGCGGTGCATCTGGGCGGTCGTCCCCTCGTCAGTCGCGAGCTGTTTCGCAAGCCCTGATCTCGCCGTATGCTGTGCGCCGAATCTTTCCCTTCAGGAGCGCATCCGTGACCACCAGCAATCGCATTCTTCTTGGCGTGAACATCGACCACGTCGCCACCCTGCGTCAGGCCCGTGGTACGCGCTATCCGGATCCGGTCAAGGCTGCGCTGGACGCGGAAGAGGCGGGCGCCGACGGCATCACCGTGCACCTGCGCGAAGACCGTCGGCACATTCAGGAACGCGACGTGCTGCTGCTCAAGGACGTGCTGCAAACCCGCATGAACTTCGAAATGGGCGTCACCGAAGAAATGATGGCGTTCGCCGAGCGCATCCGTCCGGCGCACATCTGTCTGGTGCCGGAGACCCGTCAGGAGCTGACCACCGAAGGCGGTCTGGATGTGGCGGGGCAGGAAGAGCGAATCAGAGCGGCGGTCGAACGTTTGTCGAAGATCGGCAGCGAAGTGTCGCTGTTCATCGACGCCGACGAGCGGCAGATTGCTGCGTCGAAGCGCGTCGGCGCACCGGCCATCGAATTGCACACCGGGCGTTACGCCGATGCCGAAACGCCGACCGAAGTGGCTGAAGAACTCAAGCGTGTGGCGGACGGCGTGGCCTTCGGTCTGGCCCAGGGCCTGATCGTCAATGCCGGCCATGGCCTGCACTATCACAACGTCGAGGCGGTTGCCGCGATCAAGGGCATCAACGAGCTGAACATCGGTCATGCGCTGGTGGCGCATGCGTTGTTCGTAGGTTTCAAGTCGGCGGTGTCTGAGATGAAGACGTTGATTCTGGCGGCTGCCAAACACTAAGTATCAACATCCTGTGGGAGCAAACTTGCTCCCACATTTGTTTTGGGGATGGGTTAAAGCGGGGCGGGCTCTTGAGCGGGTTTCGACTTGTCGATCCCCGGCACATGCAGATTGCCCTCGGCCACCTGATCGCCTTCAAGCTGCGGCTGGGTCACCCAGGTGAGGATGTCGTAGTAGCGACGGATGTTCGCCACGAAATGCACCGGTTCGCCGCCTCGGGCATAGCCGTAGCGGGTCTTGCTGTACCACTGCTTCTGCGACAGGCGCGGCAGGATCTTTTTCACATCCAGCCACTTGTCCGGGTTCAACCCTTCCTTGGCCGCCAGTTTGCGCGCGTCATCCAGATGACCGCTGCCGACGTTGTAGGCCGCCAGGGCAAACCAGGTGCGATCCGGCTCCTGGATCGACTCGTCGAGCTGATCCTTCATGTAGGCCAGGTACTTGGCGCCACCCATGATGCTCTGCTTCGGATCGAGGCGGTTGGACACGCCCATGGCCTGAGCGGTGTTCTGGGTCAGCATCATCAGCCCGCGCACACCGGTCTTCGAGGTGACCGCCGGTTGCCACAGCGACTCCTGATAGCCGATCGCCGCCAGCAGGCGCCAGTCGACTTTCTCTTTCTTGGCGTAGGTCTTGAAGTGTTGTTCATATTTGGGCAGCCGCTGCTGCAAGTGCTGGGCGAAGGTGGTGGCGCCCATGTAGCCAAGAACGTCGACGTGGCCGTAGTAGCGGTCCTTCAGGCGTTGCAGGGTGCCGTTCTTCTGCACCTTGTCCAGGTAACTGTTGATCTCGTTGAGCAGGCTGTTGTCTTCGCCGGCGGCCACGGCCCAGCTCTGGCTGCGGGCGTCGCCGAGGTCGAAGGCCACGCGGATGTTGGTGAAGTACACCTGGTTCATCGCCACTTCGTTGGAATCGACCAGGGTCAGATCGATCTGGCCTTCGTCGACCATGCGCAGCAGGTCGACCACTTCAACGGCGTCGGACTCTTCGTACTGGATGCCAGGATATTTCTGTTTCAGCTCCGCCAGTTGTTCGGCATGGGTGCTGCCCTTGAGCACCATGATCTTTTTGCCCACCAGATCGCCGGCGTCGGTGGGGCGTGACTGTCCGTTGCGATAGATGATCTGCGGGGTGACTTCGAGGTAGGAGCGCGAGAAGCGCACCTGCTTCTTGCGCTGCTCGCTGCTGACCAGGCCGGCGGCCGCAAGTACCGGGCCGTTCGGCTTGCCGACCTGGTTGAACAGGTCGTCGAGGTTGTCGGCGGTCTCGATCTTCAGCTCGACCCCCAAATCGTCGGCGAAGCGCTTCACCAGCTCGTATTCGAAGCCGGTTTCACCGCTGCGATCCTGAAAGTAGGTGGCGGGGCTGTTTCGGGTGACCACCCGCAGCACGCCATCCTCCTTTACGCGCTCGAGTGTGTTGGGTTTATCAACACAGCCACTGAGCATCAGGAAGAGTCCGGTAGCGATCAGCCATTTGGCGTATCGCGGACGCAAAGCCGTTGGGGAAAACATGTGCGCAGTATACGCAAAGGACAACGGGCGCCATATCTCGACAGTGGCGGGGTTGTCTGCTAGGCATCACAAAACCGCGCGAAACCCCGCAGAAACGGGCCCGAAAGGCATTTTGTGACAGAAAAAATAACCCGCCTTGCGACACCTCATAAATTTGACCCTCAAGGCAGGAACACCACTCGACATCCGGGTGCAACCGTGCGTAGCGTTTCGGGTGATGTTGAGGGCGGTTTAGGCTAGAATGCACGGCCTCAAAGCACACCCCTTCCCGAGGCTGTCCCGAAGATGTTGATCCTGCGCGGCGCTCCTGCCCTTTCTGCCTTTCGCCACAGCAAACTCCTTGAGCAACTGAGCCAGAAGGTTCCAGCTGTCAGTGGCCTGTATGCTGAATTCGCTCACTTCGCCGAAGTCACCGGCGTCCTGACCGGCGACGAACAGCAGGTGCTTGCGCGCCTTCTGAAGTACGGTCCAAGCGTTCCGGTTCAAGAGCCTACCGGTCGTCTGTTCCTGGTGTTGCCGCGTTTCGGCACCATCTCGCCATGGTCGAGCAAGGCCAGCGACATCGCCCGCAATTGCGGCCTGAGCAAGATCCAGCGTCTGGAGCGCGGCATCGCGTTCTACGTCGCCGGCCAGTTCAGCGAAACCGAAGCGCAGCAGATTGCAGACGTACTGCATGACCGCATGACGCAGATCGTTCTGGCCAACCTCGAGCAGGCCGCCGGTCTGTTCAGCCACGCCGAACCGAAGCCGCTGACCGCCATCGACATCCTCGGCGGCGGTCGCGCCGCGCTGGAAAAAGCCAACGTCGAACTGGGCCTGGCCCTGGCCGAAGACGAGATCGATTACCTGGTCAACGCCTTCAACGGTCTCAAGCGTAACCCCCACGACATCGAACTGATGATGTTCGCCCAGGCCAACTCCGAGCACTGCCGCCACAAGATCTTCAACGCCAGTTGGGATATTGACGGCGAGAGCCAGGAAAAAAGCCTGTTCGGCATGATCAAGAACACCTATCAGATGCACAGCGAAGGCGTGCTGTCCGCTTACAAGGACAACGCTTCGGTGATCGTCGGCAACGTCGCCGGCCGCTTCTTCCCGGATCCGGAAACCCGCCAGTACGGCGCGGTGCAGGAGCCGGTGCACATCCTGATGAAGGTTGAAACCCACAACCACCCGACCGCGATCGCACCGTTCCCGGGCGCGTCCACCGGTTCCGGTGGCGAGATCCGCGACGAAGGTGCAACCGGTCGTGGCGCCAAGCCGAAAGCCGGCCTGACCGGTTTCACCGTGTCGAACCTGCAGATCCCTGGCTTCGAACAGCCGTGGGAAGTGCCGTACGGCAAGCCTGAGCGCATCGTCAACGCGCTGGATATCATGATCGAAGGCCCGCTGGGCGGCGCTGCGTTCAACAACGAATTCGGTCGTCCGGCCCTGACCGGCTACTTCCGGACCTTCGAACAATCGATCACCACTCCGCACGGTGACGAAGTTCGCGGTTACCACAAGCCGATCATGCTGGCTGGCGGCATGGGCAACATCCGTGAAGAGCACGTCAAGAAAGGCGAGATCGTTGTCGGCTCCAAGCTGATCGTGCTCGGCGGCCCGGCGATGCTGATCGGTCTGGGCGGCGGCGCTGCTTCCTCCATGGCCACCGGCACCAGCTCGGCGGATCTGGACTTCGCTTCGGTTCAGCGTGAAAACCCTGAAATGGAACGTCGCTGCCAGGAAGTCATCGACCGTTGCTGGCAGCTGGGTGACAAGAACCCGATCAGCTTCATCCACGACGTGGGTGCGGGCGGTCTGTCCAACGCCTTCCCGGAACTGGTCAACGACGGTGACCGCGGTGGCCGTTTCGAACTGCGCAACATTCCAAACGACGAGCCGGGCATGGCCCCGCACGAAATCTGGTCCAACGAATCCCAGGAACGTTACGTTCTGGCAGTCGGCCCGGCCGACTTCGAGCGCTTCAAGGCGATCTGCGAACGTGAGCGTTGCCCGTTTGCCGTTGTCGGTGAAGCCACCGCCGAGCCGCAACTGACCGTGACCGACAGCCACTTCGGCAACAACCCGGTGGACATGCCACTGGAAGTGTTGCTGGGCAAGGCCCCGCGCATGCACCGTTCGGTGGTTCGCGAAGCCGAGCTGGGCGATGACTTCGATCCGTCGAACCTCGACATCGGCGAAAGCATCGAACGCGTCCTGCACCACCCGGCCGTGGCGAGCAAAAGCTTCCTGATCACCATCGGCGACCGCACCATCACCGGCCTCGTGGCCCGTGACCAGATGGTCGGCCCCTGGCAGGTTCCGGTGGCCGACGTTGCCGTCACTGCCACCAGCTTCGACGTCTACACCGGTGAAGCGATGGCGATGGGCGAGCGCACTCCGCTGGCGCTGCTGGACGCTCCGGCGTCGGGCCGCATGGCCATCGGCGAAACCCTGACCAACATTGCCGCCTCGCGCATCAACAAGCTCTCCGACATCAAACTGTCGGCGAACTGGATGTCCGCTGCCGGCCATCCGGGCGAAGACGCGCGTCTGTACGACACCGTGAAAGCGGTCGGCATGGAACTGTGCCCTGAGCTGGGCATCACCATCCCGGTCGGCAAGGACTCCATGTCCATGGCCACCCGCTGGAACGACAACGGCGAAGACAAGACCGTCACCTCGCCAATGTCCCTGATCGTGACCGGTTTCGCGCCAGTGGCTGACATCCGTCAGACTCTGACTCCGGAACTGCGCATGGACAAGGGCACCACCGACCTGATCCTGATCGACCTCGGTCGCGGTCAGAACCGCATGGGCGCCTCGATCCTGGCGCAGGTTCACGGCAAGCTCGGCAAGCAGGCGCCGGACGTCGACGACGCCGAAGACCTGAAAGCGTTCTTCGCAGTGATCCAGGGCCTCAACGCCGACGGTCACCTGCTGGCTTACCACGACCGTTCCGACGGTGGTCTGCTGACCTCCGTGGTGGAAATGGCCTTCGCCGGTCACTGCGGTCTGAGCCTGAACCTGGACAGCGTTGCCGAAAGCTCCGCTGAAATCGCCGCCATCCTGTTCAACGAAGAACTGGGTGCCGTGATCCAGGTTCGCCAGGACGCCACCCCGGACATCCTCGCCCAATTCAGCGCTGCCGGTCTGGGCGACTGCGTGTCGGTGATCGGTCAGCCGATCAACAACGGTCAGATCAACATCACCTTCAACGGTGACACCGTGTTCGAGGGCCAGCGTCGTCTGCTGCAACGTCAGTGGGCCGAGACCAGCTACCAGATCCAGCGTCTGCGCGACAACGCCGACTGCGCCGAGCAAGAGTTCGATGCGCTGCTGGAAGAAGACAACCCGGGCCTGAGCGTCAAGCTGAGCTACGACGTCAACCAGGACATCGCCGCGCCTTACATCAAGAAAGGCATCCGCCCACAGGTTGCCGTGCTGCGTGAGCAGGGCGTCAACGGTCAGGTGGAAATGGCGGCAGCGTTCGACCGCGCCGGTTTCAACGCGATCGACGTGCACATGAGCGACATTCTGGCCGGCCGTGTCGACCTGAACGAGTTCAAAGGTCTGGTGGCCTGCGGTGGTTTCTCCTACGGCGACGTTCTCGGCGCCGGTGAAGGCTGGGCCAAGTCCGCACTGTTCAACAGCCGTGCCCGCGATGCGTTCCAGGGCTTCTTCGAGCGTAACGACAGCTTCACGCTCGGCGTGTGCAACGGTTGCCAGATGATGTCCAACCTGCACGAGCTGATCCCGGGCAGCGAGTTCTGGCCGCACTTCGTACGCAACCGCTCCGAGCAGTTCGAAGCGCGCGTGGCGATGGTTCAGGTTCAGGAATCGAACTCGATCTTCCTGCAGGGCATGGCCGGTTCGCGCATGCCGATCGCCATCGCTCACGGTGAAGGCCATGCCGAATTCGAAAGCGAAGAGGCACTGCTCGAAGCCGATCTGTCCGGTTGCGTGGCGATGCGTTTCGTCGACAACCACGGCAAGGTCACCGAAGCCTACCCGGCCAACCCGAACGGTTCGCCGCGCGGGATCACCGGCCTCACCAGCCGCGACGGTCGCGTGACGATCATGATGCCGCACCCGGAGCGCGTGTTCCGCGCCGTGCAGAACTCGTGGCGTTCGGAAGACTGGAACGAAGACGCACCCTGGATGCGTATGTTCCGTAATGCTCGTGTGTGGGTGAACTAAGCGCTGTGTACAAGCTCGCGTTTTTTGTTCCCGACAGTCATGTCGAGGTGGTCAAGGAGGCTGTATTCGCTGCCGGTGGTGGGCGGATCGGTGACTATGACCACTGTGCCTGGCAGGTGCTTGGATCTGGTCAGTTTCGGCCTTTGGACGGGAGTCAGCCGTTCGTGGGTGAGACGGGGCGGGTTGAGCAGGTCGAGGAGTGGAAGGTTGAACTTGTTGTTGGTGATGAGTTGATTCGTGGGGTGGTGGCGGCTTTGAAGGCTAGCCATCCTTACGAGACGCCGGCTTATGAGGTTTGGCGGTTGGAGGGTTTTTGATCTTCCTTGGCTGCTGAAACGGGAAACCCGCTGAGAGTGATTTCAGCGGGTTTTTTGGTTTTTTGGGTTTGGGTTTGGGATTGAGTGAATATCCGTTGCTGCGGTAACGGCTTCTTATGGTTTCGCCCTTACGGCGAGTCACTTTTTTCAAACGCCAAAAAAGTAACCAAAAACGCTGGGCCCCGGCGTTCGGCACCTCGCTTTGGCTCGGTGTTCCTTCGTTCCGGGATTCATCCGGGGGCATCGCCTACGGTTTGCTTCGCTGCACCTCCTCTCGATGCATGCGGCTGCGCCGCACGGTCGCTGCGCTCCCACCCCCGGATGAATCCCTCCACTCAGCCTGCCGATGGGGCCGGCACGTCAAGAGCGGTACTCGAGCTAACGCTCATCGTGTTGAGTGGTGGGAAGCGGGAAGCGGGAAGCGGGAAGCAGGAAGCAGGAAGCAGGAAGCAGGAAGCAGGAAGCAGGAAGCAAAAGGTAGCTGTGTACTGCTTGATCGTTCCCACGCTCCGCGTGGGAATGCAGCCCGGGACGCTCCGCGTTCCATTTTCGAATGTTTAAAGATGTGTGGGATTTACCGAATCTTCCCATTTGGTTTGAGCTTGCCCCTCGGAAGCTCCGGTCCAGCGGTGGTTGCTTCAAATGAAACAGGAAACCCGGCCTAGGCCGGGTCTCTTGTTTGTAATCGCTTCAAGTCAAAACTTGATGGCAACCATCAGACCTTGGCACTCACCTCACTCCGATTAACCAACCCCTCAAGCGCCGCACTCAGACTCTGTGCCCGCTCGCCCACCAGCAAGTGCCACACGCCATCCTCCAGCGCGCTCACGCCCAGACATCCAAGCTCTTTCAATCGGCTTTCCGACAGTGCTTTGCCATCGGCCAGTTGCAGGCGGATCCGGCTCATGGCGATGCAGTCGAGTTGCAGCACGTTGTCGCTGCCGCCCAGGGCGTTCAGCCATTGCTGGGCCTGCGGTGCGGCTATAGCAACGGGCTCGCTGGTTTCGACGACGGCGACAGGAGCAGTCGTCGCTGCGGCTCGGCCCAATGCGGGCATCGCCAGGCGGATTTCGTCGGCAATGCTGTCGGCCATCGGCCCGACAACCACCTGCAGGCTCCCGCTCTTGCCCGGACGTACCACGGCCATCGCGCCCAGTGCTTTCAAGTCCGCATCGGAGGCTTTGTTGCGATCGACCATTTCCAGTCGCAGTCGCGTGGTGCAGGCGCCGACGGTGAGCAGATTCTCGGCACCTCCCAAGGCTTTTATGTACGCAGCGGCGCGCTCGTTTTCTGTCAGCACGGATTTCTCGGCAGTGGCGACGTCTTCACGTCCCGGGGTTTTCAGGTTGAAGCGGCGGATACAGAAGTCGAACACCGCGTAATAGATGACGGCATAAACCAGTCCTACCGGCACCACCAGCCAGCCGTTGGTCGAACGTCCCCAGCCCAGCACCATGTCGATGAAGCCGCCGGAGAAGGTGAAGCCCAAGTGGATGTTCAGTGCGTTGGTGATTGCCATCGACAACCCGGTCAGCAGCGCGTGCAGCAAAAACAGCAGCGGTGCGAGGAACATGAAGGCGAATTCGATCGGTTCGGTGACGCCGGTGAGGAACGCGGTCAGGGCCATCGACAGGAAGATCCCGCCCATGACTTTGCGCCGCTCCGGCAGGGCGTTGCGGTACATCGCCAGGCAGGCGGCGGGGAGGCCGAAGATCATGACCGGGAACATGCCGGTCATGAACTGGCCGCCTTTCGGGTCGCCGGCAAAGTAGCGGGACAGGTCGCCGGTGACCAGTGCGCCGGTGGTCGGGTCGGTGAAGTTGCCAAACACGAACCACGCCATGTTGTTGAGGATGTGGTGCAGGCCGGTGACGATCAGCAGGCGGTTGAACACGCCGAAGACGAAGGCGCCGAAGCTGCCGCTTTCCATCAGCAGGGTGCCGAAGCTGTTGATGCCATGCTGGATCGGCGGCCAGATGTAGCCGAACAGCACGCCCAGGCCGACTGCGCTGAACCCGGTGACGATGGGCACGAAACGCCGGCCGCCGAAGAATGCCAGGTACTCCGGCAGCTTGATGTCCTTGAAGCGGTTGTACAGCGCGCCGGCCATCAGGCCGCTGACGATCCCGGCGAGCATGCCCATGTTGATGCTGGCGTCGAGCACTTTGAGGGTGGAGATCATCACCAGGTAACCGATCACCCCGGCGAGGCCGGCGGTCCCGTTGTTGTCACGGGCGAAACCGACCGCGATGCCGATGGCGAAGATCATCGCCAGGTTGGCGAAGATCACCTGGCCGGCGTCGTGGATGATCGCGATGTTCAGCAGGTCGGTGTCGCCCAGGCGCAGCAGCAGGCCGGCGATCGGCAGGATCGCGATCGGCAGCATCAGCGCGCGGCCGAGGCGTTGCAGGCCTTCGATGAAGAGTTGGTACATGGCGTTTGTCCTTGTTGTTTTTGTTAGCGCAGAGGCCAATGTTGATGACAGGCATGACGCACCGCAGCGGCGCTGCTCAGCTTGAGCAAGTCCCGGGCGAGGCGTTGGCATTCGGCTTCGTGCAACTGGCGCACGCGGTCCTTGATTTCACCAATTTGTACCGGGCTCACCGACAGCTCGGTCACGCCCAGACCGATCAAAACCGGCGTCGCCAGCGGATCGGAAGCCAGGGCGCCGCACACGCCGACCCAGCGTTTATGCACCGCCGCGCCTTCGCAGGTCATGGCGATCAGGCGCAGCAGCGCCGGGTGCAAGGCATCGACCCGCGCGGCGAGGCCGGCGTGATCGCGGTCCATGGCCAGGGTGTATTGCGACAGGTCGTTGGTGCCGATGGACAGGAAGTCGGCGTGCTCGGCCAGTTGTTCGGCTTGCAGGGCGGCGGCCGGGACTTCGATCATCACGCCGATTTCCGGACGTTGATTGATGCCCAGTTCCAGACACAGCGCATCGACCCGCTGGCGGATGTGCAGCAGTTCGTCGACTTCGGTGACCATCGGCAGCAGGATCCGGCAGCGCTGCAGCGGGCTGACTTGCAGCAGCGCGCGCAGTTGCTGGTCGAGGATTTCCGGGCGGGCCTGGGCCAGGCGAATGCCGCGCAGGCCGAGTACCGGGTTGGCTTCCACGGGCAGCGGCAGGTAGTCGAGTTGTTTGTCGCCGCCGACGTCGATGGTGCGGATGATCACCGACTTGTCGCCCATGGCATCGATCACAGCTTGATAGGCGGCGCGTTGTTCTTCGACGTCCGGCGCAGTGTGGCGATCGACGAACAGGAACTCGGTGCGCAACAGGCCGACGCCGTCGGCGCCGTTGGCAAATGCATCCGCCGCTTCATGGCTGGAGGCGACGTTGGCGACCACTTCGATGGCCACGCCGTTGCGGGTTTCGGCTGGCAGATGGGCCTGAGCTTGCTGGGCGTCGCGCCGTTGTTGGCGGTCGATCTGCGCTTGTTGGACTTCGGCCAGACGCTCGGCATTCGGCGTCAGTTCGAGGCGACCGCCGTCGGCATCGAGAACCACTGATTGACCTTGAGTTTGATCCAGCAAAACCGAGCCCAGTGCGACCATGCACGGCAAGCCTTTGCCTCGGGCCAGAATCGCCACGTGGGAAGTCGCGCCACCTTCGGCCATGCACAAACCGGCGACGCCTTGCGCGCTCAGTTGCAGCAAATCCGAAGGCGTCAGTTCGTGAGCGGCGACGATGGCGCCGGCCGGCACGTCGTAATGCCAGGCTTCGCCGAGCAGGGCGCGCAGCACCCGTTGCTTGAGGTCGCGCAGATCGTTGGCGCGCTCGGCCAGCAGCGGGCTGCCGGTGTTTTGCAGCACTTGGCATTGCGCATCGATGGACTGGCTCCAGGCGTGAGTCGCCGCCGTGCCGGTTTCAATCGATTGCCGGGCGGCGTCGAGCAGGGCCGGGTCTTCCAGCAAGGCCAGATGCGCGGCGAAGATGGCTTCTTCTTCGACATTGCGCTGTTTTTTCGCCTGGGCGAGGGTGCCGTCGATTTCGCTGCGAACCTGATTCAGCGCCGTGTCGAGAATCTGTAGTTGTTGCTCGGGCTGATGATTGCCGCTGTCGGCTGGCAGGCTGATCGCGTTCAGGCGAAACAGCGGCCCGCCGACCAGACCCGGTGCGGCGCACACGCCGTGCAACACGCCGGCCTCGGCCGGGCGATTGCGTGGAGTGGCGGCAAGCGGTGCAGCGGCGTGATGATCCTCTGGCAGGGCGGTGGCCAGTGCAGCGAGCAAGGCTTGCAGTGCCTCTTGCGCGTCGGAACCCTGACAACGGACCTGCACTTCGTCCTGTTCGCCAATCGCCAGGCCCATCAAACCGATGAGGCTGTTGCACGGTGCCGATTTGCCGGCGAAATGCAGCTGCGACTGGCTCTTGAACCCTTGCGCTGTCTGGCGGATCAACGCCGCCGGGCGCGCATGCAGACCGCCGCGATGGGCGACCTGCACGTGACCGTGAACTTGCGGGCCGCCGAGTTCTTCTGTGTTCGCCGCTGCGCTGTGACGAGCGACGATGTGCAGCAGCGGTTCGCCGACCTTCACCGTTTTCAGGGTGATGGGGCGCGCCTGGAAATCCTGGCTGTTGGTCAGGATCAGCAGGCTGACCAGGCTTTTGCACTGGCGGCCGACCTTGTCCAGGTCATAGCGCAGCAGCGGCTGGCCATTGCTGACCCGCGCGCCTTCCTTGACCAGCATCGAGAACCCTTCGCCCTGCAACTCCACCGTGTCCAGGCCGAGGTGCAGCAACAGCTCGGCGCCGTTGTCGGCGCGCACGGTCAGTGCATGGCCGGTGCGGGCGACGTGGATCACCACCCCGGCGCAGGGCGAATACAGGGTGTCGTTCAGCGGATCAATGGCAATGCCGTCGCCCATCGCGCCGCTGGCGAACACCGCGTCCGGGACTTTGGCGAGCGTGAGCACCGGGCCGCTGAGCGGGGCGCTTAAAGTCAGCTCTTTATTGTTGTTGTGCATGGCTCGGTCTCATCAGGAAAACGTTCGGTTCGGACTCAGTGCGTACGAGTGACTTTGCTCAGGTGTCGCGGCTGATCCGGGTCCATGCCACGGGCCACTGCCAAAGCGGCCGCCATCACGTAGAAACTCTGGATCGCCAGGATCGGATCGAGGGCCGGGTGCTCGGCACGGCTGAGGGTCAGGTCGCGTTCGCTGACGTCATCCGGCGCAGCCAGCAACACGCGGGCGCCGCGCTGACGCATTTCGGCTGCCAGGCTCAGCAGGCCGGCCTGTTCGGCACCGCGTGGGGCGAACACCAGCAGCGGGTAATGTTCGTCGATCAGGGCCATCGGGCCGTGGCGGACTTCGGCGCTGCTGAAGGCTTCGGCCTGGATCGCCGAGGTTTCCTTGAATTTCAGCGCGGCTTCCTGGGCAATGGCGAAACCGGCGCCACGGCCGATCACCATCAGGCGTTCGCAATCACGCAGGGCGTCGATGGCCAGGCTCCAGTCCTGTTGCGCAGCTTCGCGCAGGCCTTCGGGCAGGGCGTCGTGCGCTTCCAGCAATTCGCTGTCTTCTTTCCAGTGCGCGATCAGTCGGGCGCTGGCGCTGAGGGTGGCGATGAAACTCTTGGTCGCGGCGACGCTGCTTTCGGTGCCGGCCAGCAACGGCAGGCTGAATTCACAGGCAGCTTCCAGCGGCGAATCGGCGGCGTTGACCATCGACACGCTCAGGGCGCCGCGCTTGCGCAGCAGGCGCAGGCTGTTGACCAGATCCGGGCTCTGGCCCGACTGCGAGAAGGCGAACGCGACCTGACCGCTGACCTTCAACGGCGCCTGTTGCATGGTCACCACCGACATCGGCAGCGACGCCACCGGAATCCCCAGTTGCTGCATGGTCAGGTAGGCGAAGTAGCTCGCCGCATGGTCGGAGCTGCCACGGGCAACGGTCATCGCCACTTGCGGTGGCTGACGGCGCAGGCGTCCGGCAATCTCGATCATTGAGCCATCGAGCTGTTGCAGTTGGGCTTGCACGGCCTCGAACGAGGACAGCGCCTCCTCAAGCATTTTTGAAGTCAATGTCTTCTCCTTCGACCATGACGGCGGTCAGTGTGAGTGAGCGATCCAGTCGCACGCAGTCGGCCCAGGCGCCGGGTTGCAGGCGCCCGCGTTCGGTGATGCCGAGATAGTCGGCGGGGAATTGCGAAAGACGTTGCGAGGCCTCGGCGATCGGCAGACCGATTTTCACCAGATTGCGCAGGGCCTGATCCATGGTCAGGGTGCTGCCAGCCAGGGTGCCGTCGGGCAGGCGCACGCCGCCCAGGCATTTGGTGACGGTGTGGCTGCCGAGCTTGTATTCACCGTCGGGCATGCCGGCGGCGGCGGTTGAATCGGTGACGCAATACAGGCACGGGATCGAGCGCAGAGCCACGCGGATCGCGCCGGGGTGTACGTGCAGCAAGTCCGGAATCAGTTCCGCGAATTTGGCGTGGGCGAGGGCCGCGCCGACGATGCCCGGTTCGCGGTGATGCAGCGGGCTCATGGCGTTGTACAAGTGGGTGAAACTGGTGGCACCGGCTTCGAGGGCGGCGACGCCTTCCTCGTAACTGCCGAGGGTATGACCGATCTGCATGCGGATGCCACGGCCGCTCATTTCACGAATCAAGCCATCGTGGCCGGCGATTTCCGGGGCGATGGTGATCACCCGGATCGGCGCCAGCGCCAGATAGTCTTCGACCTCGGCCATCAACGCGGTGTGGGCGAAGTTCGGCTGGGCGCCGAGCTTGCCGGGATTGATGTACGGGCCTTCGAGGTGCACGCCGAGCACTCGGGCGGCGCCTTTCGGACGCTGTTCGCAGAATTCGCCGACCTCCTTGAGCACGCTGGCAATCTCGGCACTCGGCGCGGTCATCGTGGTGGCGAGCAGCGAGGTGGTGCCGAAGCGCACGTGGGTCTTGGTGATGGTCTCGAACGCGCTGGCGCCTTCCATGATGTCCTTGCCGCCACCGCCGTGGACGTGCAGGTCGATGAAACCCGGCAGCAGATACGGCAAGTCATTGGTCGCCGGATCGCAAGGCTCGCCTTCGATCGACACGACTCTGCCGTGTTCGTGGATCAGCCGGCCGCGAATCCAGCCGTCAGCGGTGAGGATGTTGTCTTCGGACATTTCGCTTCTCTCGTTTGGCCTGGCTGCTGATCAGCGGCGAAGCTCTGCAACAAAGTCGTAGTAGTCGTTGCGGCAATAGGTGTCGGTGACTTCGATCGGCGTGTTGTCTTCCAGGTAGCCGACCCGGGTCATCAGCAGCATCGCGGTGCCGGGGGCGATGCCGACGAGTGCGGCGAACTCGTCCGAGGCGTTGATCGCCTGGATGTGCTGCAAGGCGCGCACGATCGGTTTGCCGATGCTGTCGAGGTGTTCGTAGAGGGAATCGCCCACCACCTGTGGCTTGGGCATGATCGAGGCGGGCAGGGTGCTCATCTCGATGGCCATCACCGTGTCGTCGGCTTTGCGCAGGCGTTTCATGCGCGCGACCTTGTCGTTCGGCGACAGGCCGAGGCGGATCAGTTCTTCGTGGGTCGGCAGGGTGATTTCCCGCTCCAGCCATTTCGAACTGGGCACGAAGCCCTTGAGGCGGAGCATTTCGCTGAAGCCCGACAGGCGCGACAGCGGTTGTTCAAGGCGCGGGGTGATGAAGGTGCCGGAACCTTGCAGGCGGCGGATCAAACCTTGATCGAGCAGCACTTCCAGCGCTTTGCGCGCGGTGACCCGGGAAATTCCCAGCATCTCGCTGAGATTGCGCTCGGAGGGCATCGCCTGTTCGGCTTTCCACTGGCCGGCATGGATCGCCGCTTCCAGGTTGCGCGCCAGTTGCAGGTACAGCGGCGTCGGCTGGGAGTCGTCAGGGCGCAGGGCGTGGAGATCGTTCATGCAGGCACTTCCGGAGCTGATATTGGAATGTTGTCGCTCGCTGTTTCGGCGAAAACTAATACCACTTGCATACCATGTCAACGCGTCGGAAATGCCTGTAGGCCCATGGCTCAGAAGGTTTCAAGGCGGGTGGTTTCAAGTGGTATTAGAGGTGCGCTGTAAAACGCAAAAAATCGCGGTCTGCGGCAGTTCTGGCGAGTGACAGTGGTATCACCGTTCAGACGTTGCCGCAGGCGGCGATCTTTTTGATTTATTTTTTGCGAGCGACCAATGGTCGGGAGAAAGGGCCGTTTTAAGGCCCCTCGGGAGCGTGCTCCCTGGATGACAGAATCAGGGGCGAATTTCGATCATCGTGCCATCCGGCACCAGATTCCAGACTTCGCGCATGTCGACGTTGCGCATGGCAATGCAGCCGTCGGTCCAGTCCAGGGTGTGGAACAGTTGTTCGGGGTTGTCCTCGGAGTCCGGCGTGCCGTGGATCATGATCATTCCGCCAGGCTCGACGCCTTCGCGGCGGGCGCGGGCGGAGTCGCTGATGTTCGGGTAGGAGATGTGCATCGACAGGTTGAATTTGTCGCTGGTCTTGCGCCAGTCGATCCAATAGAAACCTTCCGGTGTGCGTTTGTCCCCCTCAATCAGCTTCGGGCCTTTTTTCGCGCCTTTGCCCAGGGAAATGCGATAGCTCTTGAGGGGCTTGCCGTCGGCGATCAACTGCAGTTGATGGGCCGATTTGAGCACCAGTACTTTTTCGATGAGCGGGGTGTTCGAAGGCGTCACGGTGGTCACGAATGACGCTTGGGAGACGGTGACGAACGACAGGCAGAACAGGGCAAGCAACCAGCGCATTGAAACGATTCCCCAGAAATGAAGCAGATACTTTATTTATAGATAGTGTGCAGGCGCTGTCGCGGTCTGCGTCAGCCGGTTATCGGCCGGCCGCCGTCGAAATCAAGTGATGGCCGGTTGAGCGAGTGGCGGGATCGATTCGGAGCGAACCGGATAAACCTCGACACGCCGGTCAGCGAAGAAGCATTCCAGGGTACGGCCCACCGTGCGGAAAGCCAGTTCGTCCCAAGGAATGTCTTCCTCGTCGAACAGTTGCACTTCCAGGCTTTCGGGGCCGGCGGCGAAGTCCAGATCCGCCAGCTCGGCGCGGAAAAACACATGCACCTGACTGATGTGCGGCACGTCGATCAAGGTATAGATGCTCAGGTTGCGCACCCGGGCGCAGGCTTCCTCGGCGGTTTCGCGGATGGCGGCCTGTTCGATGGTCTCGCCGTTCTCCATGAACCCGGCGGGCAGCGTCCAGTAACCGAGGCGTGGCTCGATGGCGCGGCGGCACAGCAGGACTTTGCTGCCCCAGATCGGTACGCAACCGGCCACGATATTGGGGTTCTGATAGTGAATCGTCTGACAGCTGTCGCAGACGAATCGCAGCCGCGAGTCGCCTTCGGGAATGCGCTGGGTCACCGGGTTGCCGCAGTGGCTGCAAAATTTCATGCTGGGGTTCCTGAATGCTGCGCCTATCTTGGCGTGCAGCGGTGTCAGTCGGCAAGTTGTCGTTTCGCGACATGACGCCCGTTCGGGGCTTGGGCGGTCGCAATGATTGGTGCATGATGCAGGGTAAGGCACCGATCGAGAACACTTATGCTGGACGAGCTACTGCACCGGGTAAGCAATCACACGCCGCGCACGCTGGAGACCGACACGCGTTTCCCCGAGGCCGCTGTCCTGGTGCCGATTACTCGCAGTGACGAACCCGAACTAGTCCTCACCCTGCGCGCCAGCGGGCTCTCGACCCACGGCGGCGAAGTCGCCTTCCCCGGTGGACGACGCGATCCCGAGGACCCGGATCTGGTGTTCACCGCCCTGCGTGAAGCCGAAGAGGAAATCGGCCTGCCCCCTGGACTGGTCGAAGTGATCGGTCCGCTCAGCCCGCTGATTTCCCTGCATGGCATCAAGGTCACGCCGTATGTCGGGGTGATTCCCGATTTTGTCGAATACCAGGCCAATGATGCCGAGATTGCTGCGGTGTTCAGTGTGCCGCTGGAGTTCTTCCGCAAGGATCCGCGCGAACACACCCATCGCATCGACTATCAGGGTCGCAGTTGGTACGTGCCGAGCTACCGTTACGGCGAATACAAGATTTGGGGGCTGACGGCGATCATGATCGTCGAGTTGATCAACCTGCTCTATGACGCCAAAATCAGCCTGCATCAGCCGCCTAAAAGCTTCATCAATACCTGAAGCCATCGCTCGAATGGCCAGCCATCGTGAGCCCTGAGGAAAACAAGATGAAATACCGCCTGGGCGACGCCCGCGTCGAAACCCATCCGCAGAGCTGGGTCGCCCCCAACGCCGTGCTCGTGGGCAAGGTCAGACTGGAAGAGGGCGCCAACGTCTGGTTCAACGCCGTGTTGCGTGGGGACAACGAACTGATCCTGATCGGCAAGAACAGCAACGTGCAGGATGGCACGGTGATGCACACCGACATGGGCTATCCGCTGACCATCGGCACCGGCGTGACCATCGGCCACAACGCCATGCTCCACGGCTGCACGGTCGGCGACTACAGCCTGATCGGCATCAACGCGGTCATCCTCAACGGCGCGAAGATCGGCAAGAACTGCATCATTGGCGCCAATTCGCTGATCGGCGAAGGCAAGGAAATTCCTGACGGTTCACTGGTGATGGGCTCGCCGGGCAAGGTCGTGCGCGAACTGACCGAGCAACAGAAGAAGATGCTCGAAGCCAGTGCCGCGCACTATGTGCATAACTCTCAGCGCTATGCGCGCGATCTGGTCGAGCAGGAAGAATGACAACCCCGGAAAGACCCGTTGCCTCGCCGTGCGTGAGCATTTGCGCACTGGACGAAGACGACATTTGTACCGGTTGCCAGCGCACGGTCGAGGAAATTACTCGCTGGAGCCGGATGACCAATGATGAACGTCGGGTTGTTCTCGGGCTCTGTCATGAGCGGGCGAAGGCCAGTGGCCTGGTCTGGATGATCGGCAAAACGCCGGGGCAATAGCCGATTTGATTGGCGTCATCGAAGGGCTGAAGTAACCTGTGCGCCAAATTGACAGGTCACGCCCATGATTTTCCTCATCGCTTACATCAGCAGCGTCGTGCTGATCAACTTCGCCTTCTCCACCGCGCCGCACCTGGACATCATCTGGTCGGCCTGGGGCGGGTTGGTGTTCGTGCTGCGCGACATGGTGCAGATCCGTTTCGGCCACGGCGCGATCGTGGCGATGCTGGCGGCGCTGGTGCTGTCCTATGTCACGTCCGATCCGTCGATTGCGCTGGCCAGTGCCACGGCATTCGCAGTCTCCGAGTGCATCGACTGGCTGGTGTTCACCATCACCAGGCGCCCGTTGCGCGACCGGTTGTGGATCAGCTCGGCGCTGAGCATTCCCCTCGATACCTTCATCTTCTTTGGCATGATCGACCTGCTGACGCCGCCAGTGCTTATCACCGCGCTGGCCTCGAAGTTCGCCGGCGTGACTGCGGTCTGGCTGATCATGGCCTGGCGCGAACGCAAACAGGCTGTCGCCGGCTGAAGCCAAACCCTCAGGTTCATGTAAAATGCCGCGCTTTCTCCCCATGGAAAGCGCGTCTGGCGTTGCTTTCCTCGATGATCCGCTTCTTTGAGGACCTGAGATGACCCGTATCGGAACTCCATTGTCGCCGACCGCGACCCGCGTATTGCTGTGTGGCTGTGGTGAGTTGGGCAAGGAAGTGGTGATCGAGCTGCAACGCCTGGGCGTTGAAGTGATCGCCGTTGACCGTTACGCCAACGCGCCGGCCATGCAGGTTGCCCATCGCAGCCACGTGATCAACATGCTCGATGGTGCCGCCCTTCGTGCAGTGATCGAAGCCGAGAAGCCGCACTTCATCGTGCCGGAAATCGAAGCCATCGCCACTGCCACGCTGGTCGAACTGGAGGCCGAAGGCTTCACCGTGATCCCGACCGCTCGCGCCGCGCAACTGACCATGAACCGCGAAGGCATCCGTCGTCTGGCTGCCGAAGAGCTGGACCTGCCGACTTCGCCGTACCACTTCGCCGATACCTTCGAGGACTACAGCAAAGCCGTTCAGGACCTGGGCTTCCCGTGTGTCGTCAAACCGGTGATGAGTTCGTCGGGCAAGGGCCAGAGCCTGCTGCGCAGCGCCGATGACGTGCAGAAAGCCTGGGATTACGCCCAAGAGGGCGGTCGCGCGGGTAAAGGTCGCGTGATCATCGAAGGCTTCATCGATTTCGACTACGAAATCACTCTGCTGACCGTGCGTCACGTCGGCGGCACGACGTTCTGTGCGCCGGTCGGCCACCGTCAGGAGAAGGGCGACTATCAGGAATCCTGGCAGCCACAGGCCATGAGCCCGGTGGCGCTGGCCGAGTCCGAGCGCGTTGCCAAAGCCGTGACCGAAGCATTGGGCGGTCGTGGTCTGTTCGGCGTCGAGCTGTTCATCAAAGGCGATCAGGTGTGGTTCAGTGAAGTGTCGCCACGTCCACACGACACCGGTCTGGTAACCCTGATTTCCCAGGACCTGTCGCAGTTCGCCCTGCACGCCCGAGCCATCCTCGGCCTGCCGGTGCCACTGATCCGTCAGTTCGGCCCATCGGCTTCGGCGGTGATTCTTGTGGAAGGTCAGTCGACCCAGACTGCATTCGCCAATCTTGGCGCTGCGCTGAGTGAACCGGATACCGCTCTGCGTCTGTTCGGCAAGCCTGAAGTCAACGGTCAGCGCCGCATGGGTGTGGCACTGGCCCGTGACGAGTTGATCGAGGCCGCTCGTGCCAAGGCGACCCGTGCTTCTCAGGCTGTCGTTGTAGAGCTGTAATCTCGCTATCTGATCGCTCCCGCATCGGGCGGGAGCGATCAGGGCATTTACGACACCTGATTCAAATCGTTATTGCGCGTTTCCTTCAGGCACAGCACAGCGATCAAGCTGAGCACCGCTGCCGCTGACACATACCCGCCGACGTAACTCAAACCACCCATCGCCACCAGTTTCTGCGCAAAGAATGGCGCCGCCGAGGCTCCGACAATGCCGCCGAGGTTGTAGGCCGCCGATGCACCGGTATAGCGGACGTGTGTCGGAAACAGCTCCGGCAGCAGCGCGCCCATTGGGGCGAATGTCACCCCCATCAGAAACAGCTCGATGCACAGGAACAGGGCCACGCCCCAGGTCGAACCCTGAGTCAGCAGCGGCTCCATCAGAAACCCGGAAAGAATCGCCAGCACACCGCCGACGATCAGCACCGGCTTGCGCCCGTAACGATCGCTTGCCCACGCCGACAAAGGCGTCGCGGCTGCCATGAACAGTACTGCGAAGCACAGCAGCCCGAGGAACGTCTCACGGCTGTAGCCCAAAGTGGATACGCCGTAGCTCAGGGAAAACACCGTTGAGATGTAGAACAGTGCGTAGCACACCACCATGGCAGCGGCGCCAAGCAATGTCGGTGCCCAGTATTGGCTGAACAGCTCGACCAGCGGCACTTTCACGCGTTCCTGACGGGCAATGGCATTGGCGAACACCGGGGTCTCGTGCAGCTTGAGG
Source organism: Pseudomonas sp. 22085 (assembly GCF_052045815.1). Lineage (NCBI taxonomy): Bacteria > Pseudomonadati > Pseudomonadota > Gammaproteobacteria > Pseudomonadales > Pseudomonadaceae > Pseudomonas > Pseudomonas sp. 22085. The sequence goes on along the minus strand of NZ_JBQEQA010000031.1, from coordinate 8,439 downwards.
CGCACGTACAGCCCGACCATCACCAGCACGGCACTGAGCAGGAACGGAATGCGCCAGCCCCAACTGCGGAACTGATCGTCGCTCAGGCTCATGGCAAGGGTCAGGAACAGACCGTTGGCGGCCAGAAAACCAATCGAAGGCCCGAGTTGCGGGAACATACCGAACCACGCCCGTTTGCCTTTCGGCGCGTTTTCGGTCGCCAGCAGCGCTGCACCGCCCCATTCGCCACCCAATCCCAGGCCCTGGCCGAAGCGCAGCACGCAAAGCAGGATCGGCGCCCACGCCCCGATGCTGTCGTAGCCCGGCAGCACGCCGATCAGCGTGGTGCAGACGCCCATCAGCAGCAGCGAAGCGACCAAAGTCGATTTGCGCCCGATCCGGTCGCCGAAATGGCCGAACAGCGCCGAGCCCAGCGGTCGGGCCAGGAAGGCGATGCCGAAGGTAAGAAATGCCGAAAGCATCTGCGCCGTGCCGGAAGTCTGCGGGAAGAACACCGGCCCGATCACCAGCGCAGCAGCGGTGGCGTAGACATAGAAATCGTAGAACTCGATGGCCGTGCCGATGAAGCTTGCCGTGGCCACGCGGGTGGCGGAGTTGGTCGGTTGGGCAGGCGTGGTGTCGCTGTAAGCGGTACTGGTCGTCATGCGGTGATCCCTGACAGTCATGAGCTCCGTTGGAGCGAATTATTATGGTCGAACACCCAGGGATGTGGGATGAGGCGCGATCGCTGCTTCAGGTAGGAACAGTCGTCGGTGTGATGCGGATATTGCCGATGAACCGGCCGGAACTTGTCGGGTGCGGGGTAAGCACACGGTTCGGCGGGGCTTGGGTAAGCACCGCGATTATAGGAAGGTGGCTAACGATTGAACAAGGGGCTGTCTAGCGGGCCGTGGCCAGCGTCGGGGCCGAAGTGGTGTGCCAGATCAGGACCTTGCTGACGCGGTTCTCTTCGGTTTCGAGAATCTCCAGCCGGTAGCGGCCGATCTTCAGGCAGACCGCGCTTTCCGGGATGGTTTCCAGCGCTTCGGTCACCAGGCCATTGAGGGTCCGGGGGCCGTCGCTGGGCAGGTGCCAGCCCAGGCATTTGTTCAGTTCGCGGATCGACGCCGCGCCATCGATCACCATGCGGCCATCGGCCTGCGGGTGGATGTGCGGATTGTCGAGGCTGTGCTCGCTTTCGAATTCGCCGACGATTTCTTCGAGAATGTCTTCCAGGGTGACGATGCCGAGCACTTCGCCGTATTCGTCCACCACCATGCCCAGACGCCGTTGCTGCTTGTGGAAGTTCAGCAGTTGCAGTTGCAGCGGGGTGCTTTCAGGGACGAAATACGGCTCGTAACTGGCCGCCAGCAAGGCTTCGCGGGTCAGGCTGCCGTTGTCGAGCAGGTGACGAATCTGCCTGGTATTGAGCACCGCTTCGACCTGATTGATATCGCTGTGGAAGACCGGCAGGCGAGTGCGCCGGTTCTTGCGCAATTGTTCGGTGATTTCTTCGATCGGATCGTCGAGGTTGATACCGTCGACATCGCTGCGCGGCACCAGAATGTCGTTGACCGTGATGTTGTCCAGCGCATGGATGCCTGAAACCGGGTGCGGGCGCACCGGATGATCCGGGTCGTCATGACGCTCCGCCGGCACATCGTCTTCGCTCTGTTGCACCACCTGGGCCTTGCGGATGAACGGTTGCATCAGCAAACCACTGGTGCGGCTGAGTAGCCAGGCAAGCGGGTAAACGACCTTCAGCGGGACCGCCAGCAGCGTATTGCCGAACGACAACACCGCATCCGGATAACGCTGGGCGAGGGCGCGGGGGAAATAGTCGGCAAAAACCAGCAGCAGGGCGCCGGCGCCGAGGCAGGCGGCCCAGGGGCCATTTTCTGCACAGAGAAAGATTGCCAGCAGGGTGGCCAGAATGACGGCGAGGGCGCGGCACAGGGTATTGCAGAGGATCAGGCTGTCGAGCGGGAAGTTGAGCTTAGCCAGCGGCTTGTCGCTGGCGCGGGATGCGGTGCGTTGCGCGAGCAGGTGCTGTTGCGCCGCTTCGACGGCGGTAAACAGCCCTGACCAGAGAATCAGCAGGACAAATACCGCGAGCATCGGCCCTATGGGCAAACCGTCCATTTATGCCGCCCGTCAGATGTGCAGGATGTATTCACGAACCAGTTTGCTGCCGAAATACGCGAGCATCAGCAGGCAGAAACCGGCGAGGGTCCAGCGGATTGCCTTGTGGCCGCGCCAGCCGAGGCGGTTACGGCCCCACAGCAGGACGCTGAACACGATCCAGGCCAGGCAGGCCAGCAGGGTTTTATGCACCAGGTGCTGGGCAAACAGGTTCTCGACGAACAGCCAGCCGGAAATCAGCGACAGCGACAGCAAAGTCCAGCCGGCCCAAAGGAAGCCGAACAGCAGGCTTTCCATGGTTTGCAGTGGCGGGAAGTTCTTGATCAGCCCGGACGGGTGCTTGTGCTTGAGCTGATGATCCTGCACCAGCAGCAACAGGGCCTGGAACACCGCGATGGTGAACATGCCGTAGGCGAGGATCGACAACAGGATGTGTGCGAGGATGCCCGGTTCTTCATCGATGATCTGCACCGTGCCGGCCGGCGCGAATTGCGCCAGCAGTACGGTGATCGCACCCAGCGGGAATAGCAGCACCAGCAGGTTTTCCACCGGGATCCGCGAGCAGGCCAGCAGGGTCAGAGCGATGACGGCCGCAGCAATCAGGCTCGAGGCGCTGAAAAAATCCAGGCCCAGACCGATCGGCGTCAATAAATGAGTGAGCAGGCTGGCGCTGTGGGCCAGCACGGCGAGGACGCCGAGCGAGACCAGCAGGCGCTTGTTGGCCTTGGCGCCGGTGGCCAGGCGGGTGCCCTGATAGAGAGTCGCAGCGGCGTAAAGAAGGGCGGCGGCGAGGGTGGTCAGCAAACTCGGTGACAAGGGGAGCATAAATCCTGTTAGGCAAGCCCGAAAGGCGCTGAGTTTGGCATAGAACCGCCGTTGCACGAAAGACCGGCAAGCTGACAGCGAGGTGTCCGCCAGTCGCAGTCTTCGCTATAATCCGCGACCTGCCCACGCCGCAGGCTCGCCGAGCACATGTTGATTCCGGTCTGGGCCGCCATTATCCCGGTCTACACAGGGCCTGAAAGGATCGCGCAATGTTTGAAAACTTAACCGACCGTCTCTCGCAGACGCTGCGCCATGTCACCGGCAAGGCGAAACTGACCGAGGACAACATCAAAGACACCCTGCGCGAAGTGCGCATGGCGTTGCTCGAAGCCGACGTGGCCCTGCCTGTGGTCAAGGACTTCGTCAATTCGGTCAAGGAGCGTGCTGTCGGCACCGAGGTGTCGCGCAGCCTGACGCCGGGCCAGGCGTTCGTGAAGATCGTCCAGGCCGAACTCGAAAGCCTGATGGGCGCGGCCAACGAAGACTTGAACCTGAGCGCCGTGCCGCCTGCCGTCATTCTGATGGCCGGTCTGCAGGGGGCGGGTAAAACCACCACCGCCGGCAAACTGGCGCGCTTCCTTAAAGAGCGCAAGAAGAAGTCGGTCATGGTCGTGTCGGCGGACATCTACCGCCCTGCTGCTATTAAACAGCTGGAAACCCTGGCCAACGACATCGGTGTGACGTTCTTCCCGTCCGACCTGAGCCAGAAGCCGGTCGACATCGCCAGCGCGGCTATTAAAGAAGCAAAACTGAAATTCATCGACGTGGTCATCGTCGACACCGCCGGTCGTCTGCACATCGACGAAGAGATGATGGGCGAGATCAAGGCGCTGCACGCCGCGATCAACCCGGTCGAAACCCTGTTCGTGGTGGATGCCATGACCGGTCAGGACGCGGCCAACACGGCCAAGGCCTTCGGTGATGCGCTGCCGCTGACCGGTGTGATCCTGACCAAGGTCGACGGTGATGCCCGTGGCGGTGCCGCGCTGTCCGTTCGTTCGATTACCGGCAAGCCGATCAAGTTCATCGGTATGGGCGAGAAGAGCGAAGCGCTCGATCCGTTCCATCCTGAGCGGATCGCTTCGCGTATCCTCGGCATGGGCGACGTGCTCAGCCTGATCGAACAGGCTGAAGCGACCCTCGACAAGGAAAAGGCCGACAAACTGGCCAAGAAGCTGAAGAAGGGCAAGGGCTTCGACCTCGAAGACTTCCGCGATCAGCTGCAACAGATGAAGAACATGGGCGGCCTCGGCGGGCTCATGGACAAACTGCCGAGCATCGGCGGCGTCAATCTCTCGCAAATGGGCAACGCTCAGAACGCTGCAGAGAAGCAATTCAAACAGATGGAAGCCATCATCAACTCCATGACCCCGGCCGAGCGCCGCGACCCTGAGCTGATCAGCGGTTCGCGCAAGCGCCGGATCGCCATGGGTTCCGGCACCCAGGTGCAGGACATCGGTCGCTTGATCAAGCAGCACAAGCAGATGCAGAAGATGATGAAGAAATTCTCCGCCAAGGGCGGAATGGCGAAAATGATGCGCGGCATGGGCGGAATGTTGCCCGGCGGCGGCATGCCAAAGATGTAAAAGAACTCGCCGGTCGTCGCACCGGCGCAGTCCCGCAAGGAAGCGGGATCCACAGCAAACCCGCACTCGGCGGGAGCTGACCGGCCGTGTTAAACGACGGCCCCATATGCAAATCTGCACGGCATGCCACAGGCGCCGGAAAAAGTCATTTGCAAAAGTCCGGATATTCCTTAGAATATGCGGCCTTTCGGGCACCCATGCCCGCTGTGCATTTAGATTTGCAGCACCGACTACAGGAACGATGTTCACATGCTAACAATCCGTCTTGCCCTTGGCGGCTCCAAAAAGCGCCCGTTTTACCACCTGACCGTAACCGACTCCCGCAACCCGCGTGACGGTTCCCACAAAGAACAGGTTGGTTTCTTCAACCCTGTTGCCCGTGGTCAGGAAATCCGTCTGTCCGTGAACCAAGAGCGCGTTGCCTACTGGCTGAGCGTTGGTGCACAGCCTTCTGAGCGTGTTGCTCAGTTGCTGAAGGAATCTGCCAAGGCTGCAGCCTGAGCAGTATGAGCGCGACGCCAGAAAAAGCTGATGACCTGATCGTTGTCGGCAAGATTTTTTCGGTTCACGGCGTTCGCGGCGAGGTGAAGGTCTTTTCCTTTACCGATCCGATTGAAAACCTGTTGGGCTATCGCAACTGGACGCTTCGGCGCGAAGGCGTGGTGAAACAGGTCGAGCTGGTCAGCGGCCGATCCACTCAAAAGGATCTGGTTGTAAAGCTCAAAGGCCTCGACGATCGCGATGAAGCCCGTCTTCTGAGCGGTTACGAGATTTGCATCCCGCGAAGCCTTTTGCCCGACCTGACTGCCGACGAGTACTACTGGTACCAGTTGGAGGGTCTGAGCGTCATCAACCAGGACGAACAATTGTTCGGCAAGGTTGATCACCTGTTGGAGACCGGCGCGAACGATGTATTGGTGGTCAAGCCCTGCGTTGGCAGCCTGGATGATCGCGAGCGGTTGTTGCCCTATACGGAGCAATGCGTGCTGGCAATCGACCTGGAAGCAGGCGTGATGAGGGTGGAATGGGACGCGGACTTCTAAGCAATGGCCAGCCTGCGCGTAGACGTCATTACGCTGTTCCCCGAGATGTTCTCGGCCATCAGTGAGTACGGCATTACCAGTCGTGCGGTCAAACAGGGGCTCTTGCAGCTGATCTGTTGGAATCCGCGGGATTACACGACGGATCGACATCACACTGTGGACGATCGCCCGTTTGGCGGTGGTCCGGGCATGGTGATGAAGATCAAGCCCCTGGAAGATGCTCTGGTTCAGGCCAAGGCAGCAGCCGGGGAGGCGGCGAAGGTGATTTACCTGTCCCCCCAAGGCCGTCAACTGACTCAGTCGGCGGTACGCGAACTGGCGAAATCGGATGCATTGATCCTGATTGCCGGTCGCTATGAAGGCATTGACGAGCGCTTTATTGAGGCTCATGTCGATGAAGAGTGGTCGATTGGTGACTATGTGTTGTCTGGCGGCGAGCTGCCGGCCATGGTCATGATCGATGCGGTTACACGACTGCTGCCCGGAGCTTTAGGGCATGCGGATTCCGCTGAGGAAGATTCCTTTACGGATGGTCTGCTGGATTGCCCGCACTACACCCGACCTGAGGTGTATGCGGATCAGCGTGTTCCCGACGTGTTGCTGAGTGGCAATCACGCGCATATCCGGCGTTGGCGTTTACAGCAGTCCCTTGGTCGGACCTATGAACGACGCGCCGATCTTCTGGAAAGCCGCTCGCTTTCTGGAGAAGAGAAGAAGCTGCTCGAGGAATACATCCGCGAGCGGGACGATAGTTAACAACGTATCGATGGTAGATCAGACGATTTACCTTAGGAGCACAGCATGACCAACAAAATCATCCTTGCACTCGAAGCAGAGCAGATGACCAAAGAAATCCCTACCTTTGCCCCAGGCGACACCATCGTCGTTCAGGTGAAAGTGAAGGAAGGCGATCGTTCCCGTCTGCAAGCGTTCGAAGGCGTTGTAATCGCCAAGCGTAACCGCGGCGTGAACAGTGCGTTCACCGTTCGTAAAATCTCCAACGGTGTTGGCGTAGAACGTACTTTCCAGACCTACTCCCCGCAGATCGACAGCATGGCTGTCAAACGTCGCGGTGACGTACGTAAAGCCAAGCTGTACTACCTGCGCGACCTGTCGGGTAAAGCAGCTCGCATCAAGGAAAAACTGGCTTAAGTCCAGCTTCCGATGCAGAAAAAAGCAGCCTACGGGCTGCTTTTTTGTTGCCCGCAATTTATCCACAGTAATCCGTTTCAGGACTGACCCATGACCCCTCGCGAGCAAGAAATCGAACGCCGCACCGAACTGTCGGTGACCCGCGTGACCAAGGCGGTTTTCCCGCCGACTACCAACCACCACAACACGCTGTTCGGCGGCACTGCGCTGGCCTGGATGGACGAAGTGTCGTTCATCACCGCCACACGGTTTTGCCGTTTGCCGCTGGTGACCGTGTCCACCGATCGCATCGACTTCAATCACGCGATTCCGGCAGGCTCCATCGTCGAACTGGTCGGGCGAGTGATCAAGGTCGGCAACACCAGCCTCAAGGTCGAGGTGGAAGTGTTCGTGGAAAGCATGAGCTGCGACGGGCGCGAGAAGGCCATTCATGGGCAGTTCAGCTTTGTAGCGATTGATGATGACAAGCGTCCGGTGCCGGTGCTGCCGGGTTTCGCGGCCTGATCCAGCACCGAGTCGCGGCATTCGCGGGCAAGCCCGCTTGTATGTTTAGACTTGAAGGGGTGGGCGGGACTAAAAGCTCGATTCCGACTCTAGCCAGTACGGACCGTGGGAGACTTCTCGTCCCGCCCTTTCTACCTAAAGCGCCGATAAGGAATTCATCGGTAAAACCGACGATAGAGGCAAGCCAGCGCTACGGTAGACCCCGACAAGCTCTTAAACCCTAGCTCCGAGGATTCGTCATGACAATCCTTACCTCGCCAACGGTGATTGGTGTCGATGTGGCCAAGGCCGAAATCGTTGTTTATCGCGAAGATCTGGAAATTACCCAGGTCATCAACAATGACCGCACGTCTGTAGGTCGTTGGCTGAAGACCTTGCCCGCACAAAGCTCGATCGCTCTGGAAGCCACTAATCTCTACCACCTGGACACGGCCGAACTGGCCCATGGTATGGGGCATCGGGTTTACGTCGTGGACCCTTACCGGGTGAGCCATTACCGCGAAAGCATCGGTCAGCGTGCAAAAACCGACCCTTGTGATGCACGTCTTCTGGCGCGTTATCTAACCAGTGAACAGCACCGGCTGCGGGTCTGGAGCCCACCACCACGGCACTACACGGTGTTGAAAAGTCTGCTTAACAAGCGTGCGCAGCTGATGAAGGCCCGAGTCAGTATCATGCTGAGCTGGTCAAACGAACCTCTCCTTGAAGATCTTTTGGCCCGTGGGTTGGAGCATTTCAAACAGCTTGATCAAGCCATTCAGGAATTACTCCGCAAAGTCAGCCAAGAGGCCGGCATTAGCGAAAACATCAGACGCTGCAAAGCGATTGAAGGGATTGGTGAACTCACGGCAACGGGCTTGGCAACTACGTATATGCGAGGTGAGTTCGCCAGCGCCGATGCGTTCATCGCCTTTCTGGGAATGGATTTGAAGGCAAAGGACTCAGGCAAGAAACACAGTCCTCGCCACTTGAGCAAAAAAGGTGACGGAGAATTACGGCGTCTTGCACACAATGCAGCTATGGCAGCTTGTCGGTCCCCTGTTTGGAAACCGTTCTATGAATCCTATCTGGCAAGAGGTCTAGCCAGAACTCAGGCTTTGGTCATCCTCGCCCGTAAGCTTTGCCGGGTGGCATTCGCCCTCATGAAAAATCAGAGCGAATACCAACCCAATTTAAGGTTGCAGGGTTCCCCTGCAACATAGAATCTC
>NZ_JBQEQA010000030.1:0-65222 GCF_052045815.1 Pseudomonas sp. 22085 | reverse complement strand
TTCGCTATCGCGGGCAAGCCCGCTCCCACAGGTTCAGGGATATGTCGGGATCAGTAGTGATACCACTTCACTTCCAGCATCACTTCGGTCTCCGGCGTGGCCAGATGGCTGAACTCGCGCTGCGCACTCAGGCGCAGGCCGAGATTGCGCGACAATTCCCACTGCTGATTCAGGCTCAGGCTGCGGCGCACTTCACCGTTGAAGAAGTAATCGCCTTTGGCCTCCAGGCTGAGATTGCCCAGCGGGTTTTTCCACAGCACGCCGGTATTGAAACCGCCTGCGGGGGAAACGAACTCGGCGAAGTCATTGTTGTGTTCAACGCGCACGGTACCGAGGGCAAAACCCAGCACATCGTCAGCCAACGCCCAGGTTCCGCCACCGCCACCGTTGACGTGGCTGACCAATGTCTCGTCATCGTGCTTGCCCGGTACGCGTTCAAGACCACCGGTGACTTGCCACGACAGCGGCTGCAACAGCGCATTGCGCGGCGTCAGCGAGCGGATGGTCGCCAGATCCAGCTGCTGGAACTGCCAGTGATTGCCTTCGTACTGACGCAGCTTCATTTGCAGGATTTCGATCTGTGCGCCGAGGGGGAAACTCTCGGCGTTGTCGTTGAGGTCGTGATACGCCATGCGCAAGCCGTACTCGCCGAACGCTCGGTCACCGCGCGTGCCGAGACCGGCCTGCCAGGTGCGCGATTCGTGTCCGTCTTCGGGCAGGCCCGGTTGAGGAATCTGCAGCTCCGGCGCCGGGTTCTTGTTGATCGCCCGCAGCAGTTCGAAACTGCGCTGGGCGCGCTGTGGATCCCGTTCCTGGCCGTTGGCGCGGTAGCGCTCCAGCCGATACGCCGCGTCAACAATCAGCGCCTGGCGATCCCGAGGCAGGGCCTTGAAGGCCGGGTCCTGAAGTTGCTGTTGATCGGCGCTGACCTTCAGCACCCAGTCCTGTTCTTCGCCGCTCAGGGGCTCGGCGCGGCTGAGCAGTTCGCGCTCGCGGGACGGGCGGTATTCAATGTGCTCGACCAGCCCGGCTTCCTTCACCGCTTTGACGGTGTCGGTGGGGATCGCCGTCAGCGGGAATTGCTCGGTCAGGCGCAGGCTCGGGCGCGCCACCTGCAACAGTTCCAGCAAGCGATAGGAGCAGTTTTCGTCGAAGAAGAAATAGTCGAACTGGATCTGCTTCAACTCCCACACATGCTCGACCATTCGCGCGGTTTCGGCTTGCGTCAGATTGAGCTGGTATTCCCACAGGTCGCGGTTTTCCAGGCTGCGGTATTCCGAGAGTTTTTCCTGATAGGGCACGAGCGCGAACAGTCCCGGATAGCCACCCATCAGGCCTTTCCAGGCGTAAAGAATGCTGTTGTCCGAGCCTTCGATGTAGGCGCCGAAGTTGATCGCGTAACTGAGCAACGAAGTCTTGTCGCTTTGCACGTCGGCCTGGTCGATGCGCAGCAGGGTATGGCCGAACATCGACGACGGGCTGTTGAGATAGGCCGCCGGGAAAATCATCACTGCGCTGTGGGGGGAGACGTCCTTGAACCATTTCTTGAATTCGGCGCAGTCCGGCGTCGGCAGGTCGGTCAGGTTCAGTTGATCTTTCAGCCAGCGGGTGCGTGCCGGGTAAACGCACTGGGCGTGTTGCTCACCGAGACTGGCGGGGGCGTACAGCGCCTGCACGGTGGCGGCCAGTTCATGGTCGGGGTGTTCGTTGCCGTCGGGTGCGAGGAAGAATTTTTTGTCGCTGACATAGCTGCGCCAGCCACCGAGCTTGGCGGTTTCGTAATGGCCGAGGGAAATCCAGAAGCGGTCGTTGGCCAGTTGCTGCAAACGTTGAGGGTCGATGTGGGGCGCGGCGGACAGCGGGGCGCAGACACACAGCGCCAACCAGGCAAGGCGTTTGAGCATAAATGGCAACTTAAGTCGAAAAGAAACAAAGACCCAAGGAGGGCGGGCCGAAAAAATAAAACCCGCTTCCCGAAGGAAGCGGGTGGGTCGAGCTTAAGCCTGAGTCGCGTACTTGGCCAGACGTGGGTCTGCCTTCAGAACGGCCAGGGTGTTGGTATGCACGTCTTCGGCGGTCACGTCAGCCTTGCTGAAGATCTGCTGGAAGTGCTCGTGGGTGACGGCGGCGAAGTGCGCACGGTCTTCCGGCGCCACGCCCAGTACCACGGCATAGGTCGTCAGCGCTTCGCCGTTGCCTTTTGCCATGTCTTCGGACAGCTCGTTCATCATGCCATTCATGGCAAACCAGGATTTGCCGCCATAGGTCAGCGAAGCGTTGGTGGAGCAACCGTTGGTGCCGGACGTCATGCCGAACGTGGCGTTGCCGGAGGTGCCGTTGGTGGTGGATGCCAGGAAGTGAGCCGGGGTGCCACGCTGACCTTCGAACAGCATGTTGCCCCAACCGCAATCCGGGCCGCCTGGAGCTTGCGCCATTGCGTTGATGGATACAGCGGTGAAGAGAGTACCGAGAAGAATCCGTTTCATAGCTTTGTTCTCTTTATGTGCATACCAATGGACAGGGTTCTGGCCCCCCAAGCTCTGTACGAAACAGATCCAAACGAAGCCAGTGGGCCGGTATTAGTTCCAGCCGCGCAGTTTGGAGTTTAGGCACGTTCCCGGGGTTCCGTGATTTTTTACAAAAGATTTGGTGATAACCCCGGTTTTACTGGGGCAGTGTCATGGTTGGCCGGTTGTCTATGCTTTGTCGTGTGGCGCGCCTTGCCAGTGGGGCTCGGGCAGCGCCAGAATGCCGCTATCTGCCCCGCCTGATTGTTAAGGAAGCCCGATGCCTGATCCTGTTGCTGCCAGCTTGCGTCTAGCGCCCGAAGCGCTGACCCGTCCGTTTTCCGCTGAACAGTTCAGCTTCACTACCACCAATGATCTGGAGCCCTTTCGCGGTGTGCTTGGCCAGGAACGTGCGGTCGAAGCCTTGCAGTTCGGTGTGGCCATGCCACGCCCCGGTTACAACGTGTTCGTCATGGGCGAGCCCGGCACCGGCCGGTTCTCGTTCGTCAAACGCTACCTGAAGGCCGAAGGCAAACGCCTGCAGACCCCGGCGGACTGGGTCTACGTCAACAATTTCGATGAGCCGCGCGAGCCCCGTGCGCTGGAACTGCCATCGGGCACTGCCGGTGCTTTTATCGGCGATATCAACGGCCTGATCGACAACCTGCTGGCGACCTTTCCTGCGGTGTTCGAACACCCGTCCTACCAGCAGAAAAAAAGCGCCATCGACCGCGCCTTCAACCAGCGCTATGACAAGGCACTGGATGTCATCGAACGTCTGGCTTTGGAAAAAGACGTCGCCCTGTATCGCGACAGCAGCAACATTGCCTTCACCCCGATGCTCGAAGGCAAGGCGCTGGACGAAGCTGAATTCGCTCAATTGCCGGAGGCCGAGCGCGAACGCTTTCACGACGATATTTCCGCTCTCGAAGAACGCCTGAACGAAGAACTCGCCAGCCTGCCGCAGTGGAAGCGCGAGTCGAGCAACCAGCTGCGTCAGCTCAACGAAGAAACCATCACCCTGGCCTTGCAGCCCTTGCTCGCACCGCTGTCGGAAAAGTACGCGGAAAATGCGGCCGTCTGCGGTTACCTGCAAGCGATGCAGGTCTATCTGCTGAAAACCGTGGTCGAGCAACTGGTCGATGACAGCAAGACCGACGCCGTCGCGCGCAAGCTGCTGGAAGAGCAATACGCCCCGAGCCTGGTGGTCGGTCATCCGGCCAGCGGTGGTGCGCCGGTGGTGTTCGAGCCGCATCCGACCTACGAAAACCTGTTTGGCCGTATCGAGTACACCACCGATCAGGGCGCGCTCTACACCACCTACCGCCAGCTGCGTCCGGGGGCGCTGCACCGCGCCAATGGCGGTTTTCTGATCCTGGAAGCGGAAAAAATGCTCGGTGAGCCGTTTGTGTGGGATGCGCTCAAGCGCGCCCTGCAATCGCGCAAGCTGAAGATGGAATCGCCGCTGGGCGAGATGGGCCGTTTCGCCACCATGACGCTCAACCCGCAGCACATTCCGCTGCAGGTCAAAGTGATCATCATCGGTGCCCGTCAGCTGTATTACACGCTGCAGGACCTCGATCCGGACTTCCAGGAGATGTTCCGCGTTCTGGTGGACTTCGACGAAGACATCCCGATGGTCGACGAAAGCCTGGAGCAGTTCGCCCAGTTGCTGAAAACCCGCACTTCGGAAGAGGGCATGGCGCCGCTGACCGCCGACGCGGTGGCGCGCCTGGCGACCTACAGTGCGCGTCTGGCCGAACACCAGGGGCGTTTGTCGGCGCGGATCGGCGATCTGTTCCAGCTGGTCAGCGAGGCGGATTTCATCCGGCATCTGGCCAACGATGAAATGACCGACGCCGGCCACATCGAGCGTGCGCTCAAGGCCAAGGCCACTCGCACCGGTCGGGTGTCGGCGCGGATTCTCGACGACATGCTGGCGGGGATCATCCTGATCGACACCGACGGCGCGGCGGTCGGCAAGTGCAACGGGCTGACCGTGCTCGAAGTCGGTGACTCGGCGTTCGGCGTGCCGGCGCGGATTTCCGCCACGGTGTACCCGGGCGGCAGCGGCATCGTCGACATCGAACGTGAGGTCAACCTCGGCCAGCCGATCCACTCCAAGGGCGTGATGATCCTCACCGGGTATCTGGGCAGCCGTTACGCCCAGGAATTCCCGCTGGCGATTTCCGCAAGCATCGCGCTGGAGCAATCCTACGGCTACGTCGATGGCGACAGTGCCTCGCTGGGCGAGGCGTGCACGCTGATTTCGGCGTTGTCGAAAACCCCGCTCAAGCAATGCTTCGCGATCACCGGCTCGATCAACCAGTTCGGTGAAGTGCAGGCGGTGGGCGGGGTCAACGAGAAGATCGAAGGCTTCTTCCGTCTCTGCGAAGCGCGCGGGCTGACGGGCGAGCAGGGCGCGATCATTCCGCAGGCCAACGTCGCCACCTTGATGCTCGATGAGAAGGTGCTGGCGGCGGTGCGTGCCGGGCAGTTCCACGTTTACGCGGTGCGTCAGGCCGACGAAGCGTTGAGCCTGCTGGTGGGCGAGCCGGCCGGTGAGCCGAACGAACAGGGCGAATTCCCGGAAGGCAGCGTCAATGCGCGGGTGGTGGAGCGTCTGCGGGTGATTGCCGAGATGATCAGTGAAGAGGATCTGAAAGAGGCCGAGAAGGAACTGGCGCAGGAGGCGCTGGCGGAGGCCAAACCGGCGTAAGTCAGGCGGCAGTTAAAACGGGAGCCTGGTGCTCCCGTTTTGTTTTGTCGCGAACGTCGGCAAAAGTGCCATCAGTCTGGCGTCAATATTCACACAATGACCATTCGGCGCCTTCTGGTTCTGTGCGGCTTGCGCTCCGGACTTTTCTTCTATTCTCTGCTCAAGGACATCGACAGTATCACTGGATCGAAACAGCTCTTCAGCAAGGGCTGAACACCGGCTTTACCGAGGGTCGCCGCCATGTCGCGCAACCTCTGCCTCACCCGTCAGTGCCTGGGTCTCGTGACCCGTATCGAATGCGCCATCAAGCCGTTGGCCGGCGATAACGGCATGTGGACGTTGCTCTTCGCCGCCGGCATGGCTGGTGAACAACCTTCTGCCATCAAAGCCCAAGGCCCCTTTCACGGACCGATCGCCGCCGAGTCGATTCTCGACACCATCGTTGAAAGCCTGACGATGCACGGCTATGAGCTGGCCAATGATCCACAGATCTGGTCGTTGCATCTGCAGGCGCAGTTGCGGCAGATCAACGGTGGGCGCGGACGCAGTATCGGCACTTTCGATCACTAGAGTGCCGATCATCAGCGCCGATCAGGGTGCAGCGCCCTGGGTCTGCGCCTTGTCGAGTTTGACCTCAAAGCCGTATTGCACGGTGGCGAGGTCGGTTCGCTGGTAGGTCTCCACGTGCGTCGGACGGCCATAGAAATAATGCACGCCGAATAACGCCGGCCCTTCCGCGCTCGCGTCGTGGCTGACCGACAGAATCTGCTTCAGATAATTGCCGCTGTCGTCCTTGACGAAGAAGCGCCATTCGTTGGCCGGGTATCGCTTCAAATCCACCACCAGGGCGTTGTTTCTGATGTCCAGACCTTTAGGCAGGGCCTTGGCTTCATAAGCCTGTTTGTCCACCGTGGCCAGGAACAACGGCATCGAGCCGACGGCAATCGCCGGGGTTTCCGGGAACAGGTTCAGGTCGTAGGTGATGGTCGCCTGTAGTGGATCGACCTGATACGCCTCGGGTGGCAGTTCGATCGGCTCGTCGAGTTTGCCGTTGTGTTTTTCAGTGAAGAACGTCACCGGGCTTTCGCCGGGGCTGAAGTCGTCGCCGAGCATTTCATCGTTGAAGGTTTTGCGGTGGTCGAATTCGATGCGCGCGGCGCTCGGTTCTTCAACCGACTGGCGGATATGAACGCCGCTTTTGAGCTGTTCTTCAGTCAGTGATGCGCCTTTGAGCCATTCGGGTGCCTGATCGTCGTAGACGGTGATCGGCAGATCGAGCGGCTGCACGGCTTTTTCCGTGGTGTGAGGATCGAATTCGCGCACCGGCAAGTCCAGCGCTTTGCGGGTGACGGTCGCCTCGGAAAAATCCAGCAGGCTGACTTCGAGGGTGTCGATCGGGCCGTTGAAGTACACCTTGTTGTAGTGGTGCGGATGCTGTTGCTCAAAGGCCTGTTGTTCATCGTCCAGCTTTTTTTCCAGCGCCTCGCTCCAGGCTTTTTGCTGCTGCAGGTACGCCAACTGCTTTTGATAGAACGCCACCTGCTCGGGGTTTTCGTTGATGGCGCCGGCGCGCACCAGAAACCGGCCCGTCGCGTCGCGGGCCTGAACGATCAACGGATTGAGCCGGGTATTGGCGACCTCCGGGGCGAGCGGCAGCTGGTTGCTGAATTCGAGTTCGGCGTAGTGCTTGTCCAGTTTCAGCAGGGTCACGCTGAGGTTGCCGTCGGAGCGGGTCTGGCCGACGTCCTTTTTGTCCAGGTTGAAACTGTGCAGGCGTTTCGGGGCGATGACTTCCACCTGGCCTTGCAGGCTGACCGGGCGCGGCAGGTTCTTCTTGTCGACATTCAGCCCTTCGATGAACGGGTAGGTGACGGTCAGGTCGTCGGGGTTGGTGACGTTGGAGCTGGACGGGCTCAGCTGAATGCCAGGATCGGTTTCCGACCACTCCGGTTGATAGGCGATCACCCGTTTGTTGCTCAGGGTGACCGAGTGCCACTCCACGCCATGGGGGAACAGAAAACCGCCGGGGATGTTGAGGTTGAAGGGAAACACCGGTTGCAGGTCGGTGAGGTAATCGGAGCTGGAATCCTTGTGCAACACGAACAGGCCATTGATGAAGGTGTCGACCAGTGCCTGGGGTGTGGGGTAATGCCTGAGCACGCCGAGGGCGTCTTCGCCGTATTCGGTGCGCGGTGGGTTGTTGTCGAGCTTCTGTTGCGCGCGTTCGAGCAACAGCAGCGAACCGCCGAGTTCGGTCACGGCGTCCTTGAGTTTCGGGTCGGTGATGGCGTCCAGCGATTGCTCGAACTGTGCAGTCTTTTCTTCGAGACTGACCGGGTGTTTTTCATCGCCGGGCGAACACCCACCCAGCAACAGGGCGAAACAAATTCCGGCAGTCGTTATCGGCAATCGCACATCCATTTCCAGTCGTCCTGTCCACTGTCGCTGGGCTGTCAATGGTTTGGACACTAGCAGAAAAACTTTGACACACACACGCAGGTGGCGGATTTCCGGGCGGTTTCTGGCTGTCATGGGCGGCTGGTATACTCGCCGCCGATTTCAACCCTTCTTGTGTGAGAGTCAATGGAACGCTTTATCGAAAATGCAATGTACGCCACGCGCTGGCTGCTGGCGCCGATCTACATCGGGCTGTCCCTGGGGCTGCTGGCGCTGGCATTGAAATTCTTCCAGGAAGTGTTTCATGTCATTCCCAATGTCTTCTCCATGGCCGAGTCCGAACTGATTCTGGTGCTGCTGTCGCTGATCGACATGGCGCTGGTCGGCGGCTTGCTGGTGATGGTGATGATTTCCGGCTACGAGAACTTCGTGTCCGAGCTGAACATCGATGAAGGCAAGGAAAAGCTCAGCTGGCTGGGCACCATGGACTCCTCGTCGCTGAAGATGAAAGTGGCGGCGTCGATCGTGGCGATCTCCTCGATCCACCTGCTGCGGATCTTCATGGATGCCAAGAATGTCGATCCCGAGCACCTGATGTGGTACGTGATCATCCACATGACCTTCGTGATTTCGGCGTTCGCCATGGGTTATCTGGACAAGCTCACCAAGCACTGATGCGCTGTCGATGGCTGTAACAAAACCGCCCGTCTGTTGCGAAACAGACGGGCGGTGTCGTTTGTGGCTTGTACTTTGTTCGGCCGAGGCATATCCCTGTAGGTCTCAAGGCTTGCCACCGTGTGAGGTGCGTTCATGAACCTGCAAGAACTGAATGCGTTTGCCGTCGCCAGAAAGGTCGACGAACTGAACCTGATCTCCATGGAAGGCGGAATCTATCTGCTCGAAGCCCGGATGCACGGTGCGGCGTATCCGCTGAGCGATCCGCAGGGGAAAATGCTGACACTGCGTTCGGTCGAGCATGCCCGGGATGTGCTGCATAACTTGCCGGTACTGCCGTTCAACCTGGTGCACACCTCGGTGCACGATGAAATGTGCGGCCTTGGCGCCAGTGGCGAAGAAAGCCTCAAGGTGCCGCTGGCCTGGCGGTCCGCACTGTAGGCCCCGGGGCCTGATCATTGCCGGAACATCTGTGCTAGTCTGCTCGCCCTTTTGGTTCCGGGCGCGCCGGGACGCGCTGTGTACGCACGGCGTGTTCCGAGGCCGTCCGCACAGCGGAGCAGTGTCATGTCCGAAGTAAATCTGTCCACCGACGAAACCCGCGTCAGCTACGGTATCGGCCGTCAGCTGGGTGACCAGCTGCGCGACAACCCGCCACCGGGTGTCAGCCTGGACGCCATCCTGGCCGGCCTGACCGACGCATTCGCCGGCAAGGAAAGCCGTGTCAGCCAGGAAGCCATGTCCGCCAGCTTCAAGGTGATCCGCGAGATCATGCAAGCTGAAGCCGCTGCCAAGGCTGAAGCCGCCGCTGGCGAAGGCCTGGCATTCCTGGCTGAAAACGCCAAGAAAGAAGGCATCACGACTCTGGCTTCCGGCCTGCAGTTCGAAGTGCTGACTCAAGGTGAAGGCGCCAAGCCATCCCGTGAAGACACCGTGCGTACTCACTACCACGGCACCCTGATCGACGGCACCGTGTTCGACAGCTCTTACGAGCGTGGCCAGCCGGCTGAATTCCCGGTTGGCGGCGTGATCGCTGGCTGGACCGAAGCCCTGCAACTGATGAATGCCGGCAGCAAATGGCGTCTGTACGTGCCGAGCGAACTGGCTTACGGCGCTCAAGGTGTTGGCAGCATTCCGCCGCACAGCGTTCTGGTGTTCGACGTCGAGCTGCTCGACGTTCTGTAATCCCGTTACCCTGCACAAGCGTGGCTTGTGCAGGGTTTCTCCGTCGTTCTCATACTTCGATCTTGTGGTGCAGTTCACTGGTCGGGCGCAAGGCCCGGGCATAGCAGAACAGGAACAGATTGCGCACCAACTCCTTGAGCACCAATGGCTCGCTGGAACTCAGGCCGCTGACGTCCAGATCCCCCTGATCCTGCAACTCGTGCAGGGCTTCTTCTTCCAGTACGGCGCAGACTTCACCGGTTTCCCGATGCAGGATCCTGAGGTACGGGTGCGGGCGGTCCAGCCAGGCGTCGATCAAATAAGTCATGGGTCTCATCTCCATTGAAAGGGTTTCAATGAGAATAATTCTTATTCGTCAAATAGCAAGCGCCTATTGGCGGTTTGTGATTTTTTGCGGGTAAAGATTGCGTAAGGTCAAAACGGCTGGCGTTTGGCTACTGCGTGGATTGGCTGGGGATTGCGGGGGAGGGCGAAGCTCCATCCCACGGCGGGCGCGGGATGGAAGACAGCAGACTCAGACTTTTCTGACGAACTCGGATTTGAGTTTCATCGGGCCGATGCCGTCGATCTTGCAGTCAATGTCATGATCGCCATCGCACAGGCGGATGTTCTTGACCTTGGTGCCGACCTTGACCACCAGCGAGGTGCCTTTCACTTTTAGGTCCTTGATCACGGTGATGGTGTCGCCGTCCTGCAGGACGTTACCCACCGAATCTTTCTTCACGGCATCATCGGACGCCACTTCGGCTTCACCGCCGGCAGACCACTCGTGGGCGCACTCCGGGCACACCAGTTGGGTGCCGTCTTCGTAGGTGTATTCGGAATTGCATTTCGGGCAGGGTGGCAACGTGCTCACTAAGGCTCCTTGGAGAGGGGATCGCTAAAAGTCGCACATTGTATAGGGTTTTAACCGCTGATGGCAGGCAACAAAAAACCGCAGGCTCCAACGGAGGCTGCGGTTTTTTGATGACGCGATGCTGATCAGTGCGTGCGGGCGACCGCGAACTCGCTCAGCTCAACCAGTGCATCGCGGTATTCGCTGGCTGGCAGCGCGTCGAGGCACTTGATCGCGCGAGCCACGTAATCACGGGCCAGTTGCGCGGTGTATTCCAGCGAACCGGAGGCTTCCACGGCGATGCGGATGCTTTCCAGGTCTTCGATCCCGCCTTTCTGGATCGCCTGGCGTACCAGGGCGGCTTGCTCCGGCGTGCCTTCGCGCATGGTGTAGATCAGCGGCAGGGTCGGCTTGCCTTCGGCCAGATCATCACCGACGTTCTTGCCCAGGGTTTCGGCGTCGCCCTTGTAGTCGAGCAGGTCGTCGACCAGTTGGAACGCCACGCCCAGGTGATCACCGAAGGTGCGCAGGGCTTCGCTCTGTTCGGCGGTGGCACCGGCCAGCGCCGCGGCGCTGTGGGTCGAAGCCTCGAACAGCATCGCGGTCTTGCCGCGGATGACTTCCATGTAGGTTTCTTCGGTGGTGCTGGCGTCGCGAACCTTGGACAGCTGCAGCACTTCACCTTCGGCGATGATGCGCGTGGCCTGGGACAGAATCTTCATTACCGGCATCGAGCCCAGTTCGACCATCATCTCGAACGAGCGCGAGTACAGGAAGTCGCCGACCAGTACGCTCGGAGCATTGCCCCACATGGCGTTGGCGGTCGAACGGCCACGGCGCATGCCGGACATGTCGACCACGTCGTCATGCAGCAGGGTGGCGGTGTGCAGGAATTCGATGGTGGCGGCCAGCAGGCGCATGTCGTCGCCTTCGCGACCCAGGGCCTTGCCGCACAGCAGCACCAATAAAGGACGCAGGCGTTTGCCGCCGGCCGACGTGATGTAATCGCCGATTTTCGATACCAGCGGCACTCGGGAAGTCAGCTGCTTCTTGATGATGCCGTCGACGGCGCTAAAATCGTCCGCCACCGCGCGGTAGAAAGCTTGGGGTTGCATCAGCGACAGGTGCTCCAGAAGGGTTGCGCGGCATGCTAGGACCCGCGTCCGGGCCTGTCAAGGCGCGATGGACGGCCCCTTGCATGACTTCGAAGGCTTGCGTACAATCGCGCACCCTGAACTTCCTGGGCAGCACCTGCCTTACGCAATTGCACTTGGGCCGTTCCAGCCCCATGCAGCCATGCCAGCCAATACCTCTTCTTATAAAGAGCTGGGTGAGCAGGATTATCGGAGAAATACCATGTACGCAGTAATCGTTACCGGCGGTAAGCAATACAAGGTCGCTGAAGGTGAATACCTGAAGATCGAAAAACTGGAAGTCGCCACCGGCGAATCCGTGACTTTTGACCGCGTTCTGTTGGTCGCCAACGGCGACGACGTGAACATCGGCGCACCTGTTGTTGCTGGCGCAACCGTCAAGGCTGAAGTGATCTCCCAAGGTCGTCACGATAAAGTCCGCATCATCAAGTTCCGTCGCCGTAAGCACCACATGAAGCGTATGGGCCACCGCCAGTGGTTCACCGAGATCAAAATCACCGGTATTCAGGCTTAATTACAGCCTAATTCCTCACTAGGAGAATTGAACTCATGGCACACAAAAAAGCTGGTGGTAGTACCCGTAACGGTCGCGACTCAGAAGCCAAACGCCTTGGCGTGAAGATGTATGGCGGCCAGGTCATCAAGGCCGGCAACATCATCGTGCGTCAGCGCGGCACCCAATTCCACGCTGGCTACGGCGTTGGCATGGGTAAAGATCACACCCTCTTCGCGAAAATCGAAGGCGTGATCAAGTTTGAAGTAAAAGGCGCCTTCGGTCGTCGTTACGTGAGCGTTGTCGCAGCCTAACTGCGAGAGTGCTGGAGAAGCCCTGTCTTGCGACGGGGCTTTTTCGTTTGTGGAGTGAGTCTCTTGCAAAGCTGTTTGTATGGGCTGCCGGCGTGCGATGCAGGTCGTGGATTGGGGTCGCTGCGCTCATTTTTGCAAGAGTCTTATGTCTTGATTGTTTTTCGGCTCGTCCGTATGGCGAGAGGCGTTGGTTATGAAGTTTGTTGATGAAGTATCGATCCGCGTAAAGGCTGGCGACGGCGGCAATGGCTGCATGAGTTTCCGTCGGGAAAAATTCATTGAAAACGGCGGTCCGAACGGTGGTGATGGCGGTGACGGCGGTTCCATCTACATGATGGCCGACGAAAACCTCAACACCCTGGTGGACTACCGTTACACCCGGCACTTCGATGCTGAGCGTGGCTCCAACGGCGGCAGCACCGACTGCACCGGCAAGAAGGGTGAAGACCTGATCCTGCGCGTGCCGGTCGGCACCACCGTGATCGACTCCGCCACCCAGGAAGTCATCGGCGACCTGACCAAGGCCGGTCAGAAACTGATGGTGGTTCAAGGTGGCTGGCACGGTCTGGGTAACACTCGTTTCAAATCCAGTACCAATCGTGCGCCGCGCCAGACCACGCCGGGCAAGCCGGGCGAGCAGCGCGACCTGAAGCTGGAAATGAAAGTGCTGGCCGACGTTGGCCTGCTGGGCCTGCCGAACGCCGGTAAAAGTACCTTTATCCGTTCGGTGTCGGCTGCCAAGCCGAAAGTCGCCGATTACCCGTTCACCACTCTGGTGCCGAACCTCGGTGTGGTCAGTGTTGACCGCTGGAAGAGTTTCGTCATTGCCGACATTCCGGGTCTGATCGAAGGTGCTTCCGACGGTGCCGGCCTGGGGATCCGTTTCCTCAAGCACCTGGCACGTACCCGTCTGTTGCTGCACCTCGTGGACATGGCGCCGCTGGATGAAAGCAGTGCGCCGGACGCCGCTGAAGTGATCGTCAACGAGCTGATCAAGTTCAGTCCGTCGCTGGCCGAGCGTGATCGCTGGCTGGTGCTGAACAAGTGCGACCAGATCCTCGAAGAAGAGCACGAAGCGCGGGTCAAGGAAATCGTTGATCGTCTGGAGTGGACCGGTCCGGTCTACGTGATTTCGGCCATCGCCAAAGAAGGCACCGAGCGCCTGACGCGCGACATCATGCGTTACCTGGAGGATCGTGCCGATCGCCTGGCCAATGATCCGGCCTACAAGGAAGAGCTGGCCGATCTCGATCAGCGCATCGAAGACGAAGCTCGTGCGCAGTTGCAGGCGCTGGATGACAAGCGTGCCCTGCGTCGCAGTGGCGTGAAGTCGGTCCACGATATCGGTGACGATGATTGGGACGAAGAAGATGTGGATGACGAAGACGGTCCGGAAATCATTTACGTGCGTGACTGATTCGTTGCAGTAAACTTAAGCGCCGCTCAATCGAGCGGCGTTTTAGTATCTGGAAATCGATTGTTGGTCACGAAGAATCACGAATAACGTCACGGGCAGAGCCAGGTCGCGCTGCCCTCAAGCTAAGGTTGAAGATGATGCGGAGCAAGGTGACAGGTGCGCAGCGTTGGGTCGTGAAGATCGGCAGCGCTTTGCTGACAGCGGATGGCAAAGGGCTGGATCGCGCGGCAATGGGTGTCTGGGTCGAGCAGATGGTGGCTCTGCATGAGGCTGGCGTCGAGCTGGTCCTGGTGTCCTCCGGGGCGGTGGCGGCGGGCATGAGTCGCCTGGGCTGGACCGCGCGACCCAGTGCGATGCACGAGCTCCAGGCTGCCGCTGCAATCGGTCAGATGGGCCTGGTGCAAGCCTGGGAATCGAGCTTTGCCGAGCATGGCCGGCACACCGCGCAGATTCTTCTGACTCATGACGACCTGTCCGATCGCAAGCGTTACCTGAACGCCCGCAGCACCTTGCGTGCGCTGGTCGAGCTGAAAGTCATCCCGGTGATCAACGAGAACGACACCGTGGTCACTGACGAAATCCGCTTCGGCGACAACGACACGCTCGCGGCGCTGGTGGCCAACCTGGTCGAGGCCGATCTGCTGGTGATCCTGACGGATCGCGACGGCATGTTCGATGCCGATCCGCGCAATAACCCTGGCGCGCAGCTGATTTACGAAGCGCGCGCCGATGATCCGACACTGGATGCAGTGGCGGGCGGCACCGGCGGTGCGCTGGGGCGTGGCGGCATGCAGACCAAGTTGCGCGCGGCGCGTCTGGCGGCGCGTTCCGGGGCGCACACCATCATTGTCGGCGGGCGTCTGGAGCGGGTGCTTGATCGTCTGAAGGCGGGTGAGCGGATTGGTACGTTGCTGTCGCCTGAGCGCGGCATGCTCGCGGCGCGCAAGCAGTGGCTGGCCGGGCATCTGCAAACTCGCGGCACGCTGGTGCTGGATGATGGTGCGGTCTCCGCGTTGTCCCAAGGCAACAAAAGCCTGCTGCCGGTGGGCGTCAAACTGGTTCAGGGCAGTTTCCGTCGTGGCGAAATGGTGGTTTGCGTAGCGCCGGACGGTCGTGAGATCGCTCGTGGCCTGGCCAACTACAGCGCGCTGGAAGCACAAAAAATCATCGGTCAGTCGTCGGATGCGATTGTCGGTTTGCTGGGTTACATGGCTGAGCCGGAACTGGTTCACCGTGACAACCTGATTCTGGTTTGAGGAAAACGCGATGCGCATGGCAAAAGGATTGTTGGGCATGTTGATGGCGCTGCCGTTGCTGGCCTCGGCCGAGGAAATCGGTCAGGTGTCGACAGTGTTCAAGTTTGTCGGGCCGAACGACCGGATCGTGGTCGAGGCATTCGATGATCCGAAAGTCGAGGGTGTGACTTGCTATCTGTCGCGCGCCAAAACGGGCGGTGTGAAGGGTGGGTTGGGTCTGGCCGAGGATCGTGCCGAGGCGTCCATTGCTTGCCGTCAGGTCGGGCCGATCAACTTCAAGGGTGAATTGAAGGATGGCGAAGAGGTGTTCAAGGAGCGCACTTCGTTGGTGTTCAAGACCATGCAGGTGGTGCGCTTCCTCGACAAGAAGCGCAATACGCTGGTGTATCTGGTCTACAGCGATCGTTTGATCGAGGGTAGCCCGCAGAATGCGGTGACGGCGATCCCGATTTTGCCGTGGGCGTCGGCTCATTAATCGCGCATAAAAAAAAGAGGAGCCGGTTGGCTCCTCTTTTTTGCCTGTGATTTGCTGGAGTGAGGACAAATCGCAGGCAATAAAAAACCGACCCTGAGGTCGGTTTTTTAATGATTACGTCGCTTAGGCAGCAGCTTTCAGTGCCTTGACGTGACCATTCAGACGGCTCTTATGACGAGCAGCCTTGTTCTTGTGGATGATGCCTTTATCGGCCATGCGGTCGATAACTGGCACAGCCAGAACGTATGCAGCTTGAGCTTTTTCAGCGTCTTTTGCGTCGATGGCTTTAACTACATTCTTGATGTAGGTACGAACCATGGAACGCAGGCTGGCGTTGTGGCTGCGACGCTTCTCAGCCTGTTTTGCACGTTTTTTGGCGGAAGGTGAGTTGGCCACCGTCGAGCTCCTCGAAAGACTTTTTAGGAAATAGCAAACAAAATAGGCCGCGAATCATGCCGATGAAGAGATGTCTTGTCAAGGGCGCTTGAGACGTTCCGCTAAGTGGTAGGTATAAAGAGGCGGGATATTTATTTCCGGCGCTTGACCTGTAAACTCGCGAGCTTTGGCTCTGTGCTGTTGCGGCGCGGAGTATCGCACAAGTAGGCGCATTGTTCGCCTGCTGTTTATCGACAGGCACACATTCCTTCAATGAATCTGCTCAAATCGTTGGCCGCCGTCAGCTCTATCACGATGCTTTCCCGGATTCTCGGGTTTGTTCGCGACACGCTCATTGCCCGCACCTTCGGCGCCGGAATGGCGACCGACGCCTTCTTTATCGCCTTCAAATTGCCCAATCTGCTGCGCAGGATCTTCGCCGAGGGGGCATTTTCCCAGGCTTTTGTGCCGATTCTGGCCGAATATAAAAGCCAGAAGGGCGAAGAAGCGACCCGCACCTTTATTGCTTACGTTTCCGGTCTGCTGACGCTGGTTCTGGCGCTGGTCACTGCGTTGGGCATGATCGCCGCGCCCTGGGTGATTTGGGCCACGGCACCGGGTTTCACCGATACGCCGGAAAAATTCCAGCTGACCTCCGATCTGCTGCGAGTGACCTTCCCTTATATATTGCTGATTTCCCTGTCCTCGCTGGCGGGTGCGATCCTCAATACCTGGAACCGTTTCTCGGTGCCGGCATTCGTGCCGACCCTGCTCAACGTCAGCATGATCGTGTTTTCGCTGTTCCTGACGCCGTATTTCGAGCCGCCGGTCATGGCCCTCGGTTGGGCGGTGCTGGTCGGTGGCCTCGCGCAGTTGCTCTATCAACTGCCACACTTGAAAAAAATCGGCATGCTCGTGCTTCCGCGCCTGAATCTTCGCGATACCGGTGTCTGGCGGGTGATGAAGCAGATGTTGCCGGCGATCATCGGCGTCTCGGTCAGCCAGATTTCCCTGATCATCAACACTATTTTCGCCTCGTTCCTGGTGGCGGGCTCGGTGTCCTGGATGTATTACGCCGACCGCCTGATGGAGTTGCCGTCCGGTGTACTCGGTGTGGCGCTGGGCACGATCCTGCTGCCGACACTGGCCAAGACCTACGCCAGCAAGGATCGCCACGAATACTCGCGGATTCTCGACTGGGGCCTGCGCCTGTGCTTCGTGCTGGTATTGCCATGCGCGCTGGCGCTGGGGATCCTGGCCGAGCCGTTGACGGTTTCGCTGTTCCAGTACGGCCAGTTCAGCGGTTTTGACGCGGAAATGACGCAGCGGGCATTGATTGCCTACTCTGTTGGTCTGCTCGGCATTATCGTGATCAAAGTGCTGGCGCCCGGCTTTTATGCGCAACAGAACATTCGCACACCGGTAAAAATCGCAATCTTCACGCTGGTGGTTACTCAGCTGTTCAACCTGGTGCTGATCGGTCCGCTGGCACACGCCGGCCTGGCACTGGCGATCAGTGCCGGTGCCTGCCTTAATGCCGGGTTGCTGTTCTATCAACTGCGCAAACAACAGATGTATCAACCGCAGCCGGGCTGGCTGAAGTTCGGTTTCAAGCTGTTGGTCGCGGTGGCGGTGATGTCGGTGGTGCTGTTGATAGGCATGCATTTCATGCCCGCGTGGGATCAGGGCCACATGCTTGAGCGCTTCCTGCGTCTGGGTGCATTGGTAGTTGCTGGCGTGGTCGCCTATTTCGGCATGTTGCTGCTGCTTGGTTTCCGCCTGCGCGACTTCAATCGCAAGGCCTTGAGCTGAGGTTTCACCCTTGAAAAGCGGGCGCGAGCCGGCAGTTTTGTCGGCTCGTTCACTTTGGGTTACGGTGTTGCCTGTCGTCGGCCGTCGGGTGTGGTTATAATCGGCCACTTTATGAGCAAGAAGCGCGTTATGCAGCTGGTTCGAGGCCTCCACAATCTGCGCCCCCAGCATCGGGGCTGCGTCGCCACTATTGGCAACTTTGACGGTGTTCACCGCGGTCACCAGGCCATCCTGGCCCGACTGCGTGAGCGTGCGCTCGAGTTGGGCGTACCCAGCTGCGTGGTGATTTTCGAGCCGCAGCCACGGGAATTCTTTGCCCCGGAGACCGCTCCGGCGCGTCTGGCCCGGTTGCGCGACAAGCTGCAACTGTTGGCTGCCGAAGGCGTCGACCGGGTTCTGTGCCTGGCGTTCAACCAACGCCTGAGCAAGCTCAGCGCCAGCGAGTTCGTTGATACCATCCTGGTTGATGGCCTCGGCGTGCAGCATCTGGAGGTCGGTGACGATTTCCGCTTCGGTTGCGACCGTCTCGGCGATTTCGATTTCCTGTTGCAGGCCGGGCAGGTCCACGGTTTTACCGTGGAAGCGGCGCAAACCGTCGAGCTGGACGGCATCCGCGTCAGCAGCACTCAGGTGCGCAACGCGCTGGCCGCCGCCGATTTTGCCTTGGCCGAGCGCCTGCTGGGTCGCCCGTATCGGATTGCCGGTCGCGTGCTGCACGGCCAGAAGTTGGCCCGCCAGTTGGGTACGCCCACGGCGAATATTCAACTCAAACGCCGTCGCGTGCCGTTCACCGGGGTTTACCTGGTCGACGTCGACATCGACGGCAAGACCTGGCCCGGCGTCGCCAATATCGGCGTGCGGCCCACGGTGCAAGGTGATGGCAAGGCCCACCTTGAAGTCCATCTTTTAGATTTTGCCGGCGATCTGTATGACCGGCGTTTGACGGTGGTTTTCCACCAGAAGCTGCGTGAAGAGCAGCGTTTCGCCTCCCTGGAGGCATTGAAAACGGCGATCAGCGCGGATGTCGCCGCCGCCCGTGCACTAGCCGCACCTAGCGCCCATCGCTAATGAAGAGCCTTAAATGACCGACTATAAAGCCACGCTAAACCTTCCGGACACCGCCTTCCCAATGAAGGCCGGCCTGCCACAGCGCGAACCGCAGATCCTGCAGCGCTGGGACAGTATTGGCCTGTACGGAAAGTTGCGCGAGATTGGCAAGGATCGTCCGAAGTTCGTCCTGCACGACGGCCCTCCGTACGCCAACGGTACGATTCACATCGGTCACGCACTGAACAAGATTCTCAAGGACATGATCATCCGCTCGAAGACCCTGTCGGGCTTCGACGCGCCGTATGTCCCGGGCTGGGATTGCCACGGCCTGCCGATCGAACACAAGGTTGAAGTGACTCACGGCAAGAACCTGGGCGCGGACAAGACCCGCGAACTGTGCCGTGCCTACGCCACCGAGCAGATCGAAGGGCAGAAGACCGAGTTCATCCGCCTCGGCGTGCTGGGCGACTTCGCCAATCCGTACAAGACCATGAACTTCAAGAACGAGGCCGGTGAAATCCGCGCCCTCGCCGAAATCGTCAAGGGCGGTTTCGTGTTCAAGGGCCTGAAGCCTGTGAACTGGTGCTTCGATTGCGGTTCGGCCCTGGCCGAGGCGGAAGTCGAGTACGAGAACAAAAAGTCCTCGACCATCGACGTCGCGTTCCCGATTGCTGACGAGGCCAAGCTGGCTGCTGCGTTCGGTCTGCCATCGCTGGCCAAACCTGCTGCCATCGTGATCTGGACCACCACCCCGTGGACCATCCCGGCCAACCAGGCGCTGAACGTTCACCCGGAATTCACCTACGCCCTGGTCGACATCGGCGACAAGCTGCTGGTGCTGGCTGAAGAGCTGGTCGAATCCTGCCTGACCCGTTACGGCGTCGAAGGCACTGTATTGGCGACCGCTCCGGGTTCGGCGCTGGAACTGATCAATTTCCGTCACCCGTTCTACGACCGTTTGTCGCCAGTGTACCTGGCCGACTACGTGGAACTGGGCGCCGGCACCGGCGTGGTTCACTCCGCTCCTGCCTACGGCGTGGACGACTTTGTGACCTGCAAGAAATACGGCATGGTCAACGACGACATCCTCAACCCGGTACAAAGCAACGGTGTTTATGCACCGTCGCTGGAGTTCTTCGGCGGCCAGTTCATCTGGAAGGCCAACCCGGCCATCGTCGAGAAACTCACCGAAGTCGGTGCGCTGCTGCACACCACCGAGATCGAACACAGCTACATGCACTGCTGGCGTCACAAGTCCCCGCTGATCTACCGCGCCACTGCGCAGTGGTTCATCGGCATGGACAAAGAGCCAGTCGGCGGCGACACCCTGCGCGTACGCTCGCTCAAAGCCATCGAAGACACCAAGTTCGTTCCGGCCTGGGGCCAGGCGCGTCTGCACTCGATGATCGCCAACCGTCCGGACTGGTGCATCTCCCGTCAGCGCAACTGGGGCGTGCCGATCCCGTTCTTCCTGAACAAGGAAAGCGGCGAACTGCACCCACGCACCGTCGAGCTGATGGAAGAAGTCGCCAAGCGCGTCGAAGTCGAAGGCATCGAAGCCTGGTTCAAACTCGACGCTGCCGAACTTCTGGGCGATGAAGCGCCGCAGTACGACAAGATCAGCGATACCCTCGACGTCTGGTTCGACTCGGGCACCACCCACTGGCACGTCCTGCGCGGTTCGCACCCGATGGGCCACGAGACCGGTCCGCGTGCCGACCTGTACCTGGAAGGTTCCGACCAGCACCGTGGCTGGTTCCACTCTTCCTTGCTGACCGGCTGCGCCATCGACAATCACGCGCCGTACCGCGAGCTGCTGACTCACGGCTTCACCGTCGACGAGACGGGCCGCAAGATGTCCAAGTCGCTGAAAAACGTGATTGAGCCGAAAAAGATCAACGACACCCTGGGTGCCGACATCATGCGCCTGTGGGTGGCCTCGACCGATTATTCGGGCGAAATCGCCGTGTCGGACCAGATCCTGGCCCGCAGCGCCGATGCCTACCGTCGTATCCGCAATACCGCACGTTTCCTGCTGTCGAACCTGACCGGTTTCAACCCGGCCACCGACATCCTGCCGGCCGAAGACATGCTGGCGCTGGATCGTTGGGCCGTGGACCGGGCCCTGCTGCTGCAACGCGAATTGCAGGAAAACTACGGCGAATACCGTTTCTGGAACGTCTACTCGAAGATCCACAACTTCTGCGTGCAGGAGCTGGGTGGTTTCTATCTGGACATCATCAAGGATCGCCAGTACACCACCGGCGCCGACAGCAAGGCCCGTCGTTCGTGCCAGACCGCGCTGTTCCACATCTCCGAAGCACTGGTGCGCTGGATCGCGCCGATCCTGGCCTTCACCGCCGACGAGCTTTGGCAATACCTGCCGGGCGAGCGCAACGAATCGGTGATGCTCAACACCTGGTACGAAGGCCTGACCGAGTTGCCGGAAGGCTTCGAGCTGGGTCGCGAGTACTGGGATCGCATCATGGAAGTGAAGGTGGCGGTCAACAAGGAAATGGAAATCCAGCGCGCGGCCAAGGCCGTCGGTGGCAACCTGCAAGCCGAAGTGACGCTGTTCGCCGAAGACGCGCTGACCGCCGACCTGGCCAAACTGAGCAACGAGCTGCGCTTTGTCCTGATCACCTCGACTGCCACTGTTGCGCCGTTCGTGCAGGCTCCGGCCGACGCTGTGGCCACCGAAGTCAGCGGCCTGAAGCTGAAGATCGTCAAATCCGCCTTCCCGAAATGTGCCCGTTGCTGGCACTGCCGCGAAGACGTCGGCGTGAACCCGGAACATCCGGAAATCTGCGGCCGTTGCGTGGACAACATCGATGGCACCGGCGAGGTTCGTCACTATGCCTAATGCCGTTGGCCGTTTCGGACGGCTGAGCTGGCTCTGGTTGAGCTTGCTGGTTCTGGTCATCGACCAGGCCAGCAAGTTCTACTTCGAAGGCAAGCTCGAGATGTTCCAGCAGATCGTGATCATCCCTGATTACTTCAGCTGGACACTGGCCTACAACACCGGCGCAGCCTTCAGCTTCCTCGCGGACAGCTCGGGCTGGCAGCGCTGGCTGTTCGCCCTGATCGCGATTGCGGTCAGCGCAGTGCTGGTGGTCTGGCTCAAGCGCCTGGGCCGCAACGAAACCTGGCTGGCCATCGCGCTGGCGCTGGTGCTGGGCGGCGCACTGGGCAACCTTTATGACCGCATTGCCCTGGGCCATGTGATCGACTTCATTCTGGTGCACTGGCAGAACCGCTGGTACTTCCCGGCGTTCAACTTCGCCGACAGCGCCATCACCGTTGGTGCGGTGATGCTGGCACTGGACATGTTCAAAAGTAAAAAAACCGGAGAAGCCGTTCATGACTGAACAGGTATTGGCTGAGCAACGCATCGGCCAGAACACGGAAGTCACCTTGCACTTTGCATTGCGCCTGGAGAACGGCGACACGGTCGACAGTACCTTCGACAAGGCACCGGCGACCTTCAAGGTCGGCGACGGCAACCTGCTGCCTGGCTTCGAGGCGGCACTGTTCGGTTTCAAGGCTGGCGACAAGCGTACACTGACCGTAGAGCCGGAAAACGCCTTCGGCCAGCCGAACCCGCAAAACGTGCAGATCATTCCGCGTTCGCAGTTTGCGGACATGGAACTGTCGCCGGGTCTGCTGGTGATCTTCAACGATGCGGCCAATACTGAGCTGCCGGGTGTGGTGAAAGAGTTCGACGACGCGCAAGTGACCGTCGACTTCAACCACCCGCTGGCTGGCAAGACGCTGACCTTTGACGTGGAAATCTTCTCCGTCAAAGCGCTCTGAGTAACACAGCAGAACCCCTGTGGGAGCGGGCTCGCTCGCGAATGCTGACTGACATTCAACATAAAAGTTGTCTGACACACCGCTTTCGCGAGCAAGCCCGCTCCCACAGGGATTGCAATGATCCATTTTCTTGCGCGCAAGACACGAGGCACCGCATGCAAATCAAACTCGCCAACCCCCGTGGCTTCTGCGCCGGCGTGGACCGGGCGATCGAAATCGTCAACCGCGCCCTGGAGGTCTTCGGGCCGCCGATCTATGTGCGTCACGAAGTGGTGCACAACAAGTTTGTGGTCGAAGACCTGCGCAGTCGTGGCGCGATTTTCGTCGAGGAACTCGATCAGGTACCGGACGACGTTATCGTGATCTTCAGTGCCCACGGCGTCTCGCAAGCCGTGCGCACCGAAGCCGCCGGCCGTGGCCTGAAAGTGTTCGACGCTACCTGCCCATTGGTGACCAAGGTACACATCGAAGTCGCGAAATACAGCCGCGACGGCCGTGAATGCATCCTGATCGGCCACGCCGGTCACCCGGAAGTCGAAGGCACCATGGGCCAGTACGACGCCAGCAATGGCGGTGCGATCTACCTCGTCGAAGACGAGAAGGATGTCGCCGAGTTGCAGGTGCGCAACCCCGAAAAACTGGCCTTCGTCACCCAGACCACGCTGTCCATGGATGACACCAGCCGTGTCATCGATGCGCTGCGTACGCGTTTCCCGGCCATTGGCGGGCCGCGCAAGGACGATATCTGCTACGCCACCCAGAACCGTCAGGACGCGGTCAAGCAACTGGCCGACGAATGCGACGTGGTGTTGGTGGTGGGCAGTCCGAACAGTTCCAACTCCAACCGCCTGCGTGAGCTGGCCGAGCGCATGGCCACGCCGGCCTACCTGATCGATGGCGCCGAAGACCTGCAGAAGAGCTGGTTCGACGGTGTCGAGCGTATCGGCATCACCGCCGGTGCCTCTGCCCCGGAAGTCCTGGTACGTGGCGTGATCCAGCAGTTGCAGGCCTGGGGCGCCACCGGCGCCGACGAACTGGCCGGGCGTGAGGAGAACATCACGTTCTCGATGCCTAAAGAGCTGCGCGTACGCTCGATCTGATCGCTTTATCCTTTCGGCACAGCGCCTGTTCAGCCTTTTGGCTGGCCAGGCGTACGCGACCGGTCGCCGCCAGCACCACCTGGAGCTGGCTGACCGGCTCGCGAGTCGAGCACAGATGTAACGTCCCCGCCTGAAACTTGCGGTCCGGCACCAGTGGCTGGCCCAGGCTGCTGAACCGTATGTACCGGCTCACCAGCCAGTTGCCGACAATCGGTATCCGTCCGTCACTCGCCTGCTCGATCAGCAATGGATTACCGGCATCAGCCGGCCCCTTTCCGCTGAGATCCAGAATGATCCGCCAGCCCTGGCCCCAGTCACCGTTGATGCCATGAATCACCACGCTCTGATTGCGCGTGATGGCCATGCTCCGGGCATTACGAATCCCGTCGAGCAAAGACTGCGCGGCCTGCTGCCGCCGGTTTGATTCGGTGAGGTCCGCCAGCGCCGGACTGACCAGCGACAGAACAATTGCGCCGATCGCCAGTCCCATAAGCAGTTCGACCAGACTGAAACCCTGTTGCGGCATGTGCGCCTCCTCCCTGGATTGTGCACGGCGGCGCAATCCGTGCGCCGCACGCGGTAAATCAACCGGCGCATGCCGGTCGAATGTTCTAGGTTTGTACAGGTATAGCCGACGGCAACGGAGGGCATCGATGGATCATCGTACAAAAGGTTTCACGCTGATCGAGCTGTTGGTGGCGGTCGCGGTGTTTGTGATCCTGATCACGATGGCGGTGCCGGCATTCACCCGTTCGGTGCAGGGCAGCAAGGCCGACACCGAGGTCGGCGACCTGCAACGGGCCCTCAATTACGCCAGGCTCGAGGCGATCAACCGGGGCGTCACAACCCGCTTGCGGCCGAGCGCCGGCGGCAGTGTCTGGACCGGCGAACTGTCGGTCTACGACAGTACTGGCACTCCGGCCAATGTATTGCGGGTTGTTCCAGCCATGAGCAGCGGCGCGACTCTGACGCTACCCTCTGGAGTGACCGCGCTGGATTTCAACAATCTGGGCGGGCTGGCGGCACCGTCCACGGCGGTGGTCATCAGTTACGTGCTGGGAACGCAAAGCAGGACGCTGAACGTGTGTCTGAACGGACGAATTCAATTGGGTGGAAGTTGCGGATGAGGGCAGGGAGCAAGCACGCACAGGAGGGCATGACGCTGATCGAAGTGCTGGTCGCGTTGTTGATTCTGACGGTCGGGTTGCTGGGCGCGGCGGCGGTTCAGCTCAATGCGCTGAAGTACACCGACAGCTCGCGCATGACCAGCCAGGCGAGTTTCATCGCCTACGACATGATGGACCGGATCCGCGCCAACTCGGGCGCCGACTACACCGTCACACCGCCGACCACGGGCAACCTGAGTGTCGCCCGGGATCAGGATCTCTACGACTTCACCACCAATATCGTCAATTTCGGCGGCCCGACCGCCACCGGCAGCATCACCCTCAATCAACGCGTGTACACCATCACCATCACCTGGAGTGACGCGCGCGCCACCAATACGAGTAGTGCGCCCCGCAGCTTTGTGCTGACCAGTCGCGCCGCGGTCGATCCGGTGGCCACGCCATGAAGCGCCAAAACCTGGGCTTCGGCCTGATCGAAATGCTGGTCGCCCTGGCGCTGGGTCTGATCGTGGTACTCGGCGTGGTGCAAATCTTCCTGGCGGCGAAAAACACCTATGTCAGCCAGAACAGCGCCGCCGCCATGCAGGAAGATGCGCGGTTCGTGTTGAGCAAGATGATCCAGGAGCTGCGCATGGTGGGTATGTTCGGCTGCCTGGGCACGATTACCGATTCCAGCTCGGCGGGAGATTTCAATGCGGCCCAGATCACGCCGATCAGTTGGGACAACGCCAATCTCAAACTGACCCTGGTCACCGCCGATGTCGGCAGCGCGGGCGGGACGCCGACCTGGACCGTGGTCTCCGATTGCCGCAACAGCGCCACGGCTTATACCGGTGCGCGGGTGGCGGCGACAGGACAGATTGCGTTTCCGATCCGTCGGCTGGTCTACAGCTTCAGCAACAACCAGATTCTGATGGGCACCGGCAGCGGCAACCCCGCCCAGCAGGTGCTGGTGAACAATGTCAGTGCATTCACCGTGACGTTCGGTCTGGCGAGTTCCGCGACCGATGTCGCGGCGTCCACCTACAGCGCCAACCCCGGTGATCCGGCGCGGATCCGTAGCGTGCGCCTGAGCCTGACCCTCACTGACCCGAACAACCGGGTCCGCGATCAAACCTTCAATGTGGTTGCCGCCTTGCGCAACCGCTTGCAGTGAGGGGGGGCGATGAACGTTTCTCTTCATAGGCGACGGTCCCAGGGCGGCATGGTGTTGCTGGTCAGCCTGGTATTTCTGCTGCTTCTGACGGTGATCGGCCTGTCATCGATGCAAAGCGCCAACCTGCAGGAAAAAATGGCCGGCAGCGTGAGTTTGCGCAATCAATCGTTCCAGACTGCCGAGGCAGCGTTGCGCATCGGCGAAAGCGCGGTGCAACTGGATGGCTACGCGCTGGCGGTGTGCGCCAGCCCTACCCAATGCGCGCCGCCGGCGGAGTCCTCGGTGGTCAGCGCGGCAGGGTTCAACTCCACGTCGGGCGTGACCTGGATCGCCGCCGGCAGCGGGTTCTACGGGGTGCAGAACATCGGCACGACCCTGACGGCGGTGAACGTGCCGAGCAATACTTCGGCGACGTTGTACCGGGTCACGGCCGTGGGCATCGCCGGCACTTCGCGCAGTGTGGTGGAGAGTGTCTATGCGAAGTATTGAGCGACGCTTCAAATGGCTGTCGCTGCTGCTCGGCATGCTGACCGGGCTCTATCTGGCGGCACCGGCGTATGCTTTCACGCCGTCCGATTCGCCGCTGTTGAGCGCGGCCGCCGTGCCACCGAACGTCATGTTGATGATCGACGACTCGGGCAGCATGAACAGCATCATCTACGCGACGGGTTTTGATCCGGCCGTGGATCGCACGCCGGCCCGCCAGTGCAACGCGGTCATCGGCCTGTGCCTGAGCTCGACCGCCATTACCGGCGATACGATCTTTCTTTCGAGCCTGCCGACCTCCGGCTGCTCCGGCGGTGCCTATGCGTTCTACAACAACAGCCTGACGCCGCTCTGCCTGAAGCTGCCGGATCCGGTGGGCAGCGGCAACACTCGCTATTCGGCGGATTACATTTCCTATGTGGTGGGACTTGCCATCAGCAACGGAACGCGCGATTTCACCACCG
This sequence comes from Pseudomonas sp. 22085, assembly GCF_052045815.1. NCBI lineage: Bacteria > Pseudomonadati > Pseudomonadota > Gammaproteobacteria > Pseudomonadales > Pseudomonadaceae > Pseudomonas > Pseudomonas sp. 22085. The sequence continues at coordinate 38,412 of NZ_JBQEQA010000030.1, read as the reverse complement.
GAGCCATTCCCAACGATTACCGGATCAACGTGGCGCGCAACGTTTCCACCGCACTGGTTACCAGCAATCGCAACCTGCGCATGGGCCTGGCCACCTTCAACCCGGCCACCAGCAACAACCCCGGCAACGGCGGTTTCATTGCGCGCTCCATCAGCGACCTGTCACCGGTCAGCGGCAGCGTGACCCAGGCCCAGGCCGACACCAACTACAACGCACTGATTTCCTCGATCAACGGCCTGAGCGCAGTGGCCAACACGCCACTGGCCGAGACCTATTACGAAATCACCCGCTACATGCGCGGGATGGCGCCGTACTACAACAGCACGCCGAGCACCTACACCAGCCCGATCCAGTACCGCTGCCAGAAAAACTACGGGGTGGTCATCACCGACGGCTTGCCGACCTACGACCGCACCTTCCCGAACAACGACCCGCTGGGCGGCAGTCGCTTGCCGAACTGGGACGGCATCAACAATGACGGTGACAACCTGAACGGAGACGGCGAGGGCGATACGCTGTATCTGGACGATATCGCCAAGTTCGCCTTCGACATCGACATGCGTTCCTCCGGCACCGACGCGGCGGGCAAGAGCTGGAACGCGGTGGATTTCCCCAGGCAGAACATGAACACCTACACCGTGGGCTTCACCGCTTCCAACGACATGCTTTCGGACGCCGCCGATTACGGACAGGGCCGCTACTACCAGGCTACCGACAGCGCCGGCCTGAATGCCGCGCTGTCCTCGGCACTGAGCGATATCACCTCCAAGGCCGGCTCCGGCGGCAGCGGTGTGGCCAGTGGCACCACGCTCGCGAGCGGCACCAGTTACTTCCAGACCAGTTATGACCCCAGGGACTGGCGCGGCACGATCAAGTCCTTTGGTTTTACCTCGGCCGGGGCGGTCAACACCTCGGCGGTATTGTGGACCACCGACACGGCCATCGTGCCCGGCGCCACCGCCCCGACCTACCAGTCGTGGAACACCCTGAACAACGCGGCGGTGACGCTGGCCTACGGCAACTTCTCCCCGGCCCAGCAGACTATTCTCAGCCAGGGTTTGCCCACCGGTATCAGCGGCATCGACCTGGTCGAATGGAGCAAAGGCACCAACAAGACCGGGCTCAAAGTGCGCAGCGTATTGCTCGGGGACATCATCAACTCACCACTGGTGCTGGCTTCGCCCACGGAAAAAACCGCCTCCGATCTGGCCGGTGACACCAGCTACAGCACCTACCTGACCACCAAGGCTTCGAACATGAATGCCAGCCTGGTGGTGAACGCCAACGACGGTTTTGTCAGTGTCATCAACTCGGCCAATGGTACCCGACGCTATGCCTACATGCCGTCCAGCGTATTGCCCTCGCTGCGCCTGATTGCCGATCCGAACTACGTCAACGGCGTCAGCCACAAGTTTCTGGTGGATGGTCAGCTCGGTGTATTCGACGCGCAATTCGGTACGGCGTGGAAAACCCTGGCCATCGGCGGCACGGGCGCCGGCGGCAAGACTTTCTACGGGCTCCAGTTGTTCGACGCCTCGGCGGGCAACGTCATCCGTGCCTTGTGGGAGATCAGCGCTCCGGCCACCGCCAGTACTTCCAACGCATTTAATGATCTGGGTTACGCCTATGCCCGTCCGGAAGTGGCACGCTTGGCCGATGGTCGCTGGGCGGCATTCATTGCCAACGGTTACGGCAGCAACTCCGGGGTGGCGGCGCTGTATGTGCTGGATGTGCGTGACGGCTCGCTGATCAAGAAAATCGTCATCGACAGTACGGAAACCACCAACGGTTTGTCCTCGGTGAAGCTGCGGGTCAATTCGCAGAACGTGGTGCAGGCGGCGTATGGCGGTGACTTGAAGGGACGGTTGTGGAAGTTCGACCTGAGCGCCACGTCCTCCGACAGCTGGGGCGTAGCGTTTTCCGGCAAGCCGTTGTTCACCACGGCCGGCGGGGCGACTCAGCCGATCACCGCGCAACCGTTGCTGGCGGACAACGCTCTGGGCGGCAAACAGATTTTCGTCGGCACCGGCAAATTCAACGAAGCCGCCGACAAGACCAACAAGGATTTGCAGGCGTTCTATTCGGTGTGGGACGCCGATGGCGGGTCGGGCCAGATCACGGTCAGCAGTTTGCAGGCGCAGGCGATTACCGGGGTGTTCTCCGGCAGTACCGGACAGTTCGTCACCACCAGCCAGAACGACACGACGTATCCGGCGGAGAAGGGCTGGTACCTGCCGCTGGTGTACAACAACGCATTGACCGGCGAACGGGTGATCAACCAGGCCAGTCTGGTGCTGGGACGAATCGTGTTCACCACGGCCAGTGTCGATACCACCGACCCGTGTTCCAGTTTCGGTACCGGCAAACTGATCGAACTCGATGCGTTCAGCGGTAAGATGCTCAACTACGCGGTGCTCGATACCAACGCCGATGGCGTGGTCGACAGCAACGACACGATTTCCAGCGGCGTGGTGTTCACCGGCGGTATCCCGACCCTGAACGCCATCGTCAACGGTGCATCACGCAAGGTCGTGAACGATTCCAGTGGCGGTATCACCACCCTGGTGGAAAAATCCGGCGGCGGCAGCCGTCGTATCATGTGGCGGCAAATTCAGTAAGCGAGATTTCGAGGCATGCGCAGATCCAACCGAGGTTTCACCCTGATCGAGATCATGATCGTGATTGCGATAATCGGGATCATCATCACCATTGCCGCACCGAGCTATACCGAATATCTGAAGAAGGGCCGTCGCGCCGAGGTGGTATCGCTGCTGTCGGAGCAGGCGCAGACTCTCGAGCGCTTCTACACCAGAAACAATGCTTACACGGGCGTCACCGGTCTCAGCACGGGTAATGATTTCTACACCATCACCCCGACCATCGCTGACCAGACCTTTGTGCTGACCGCGACCCGCAAGGCCGGCACCAGCATGGCCACTGACAAGTGCGGCGATTTCACCCTCACCAACACCGGTGTCAGAAGCATGAACAACGCGACCACCGGGCTGACCACCAAGGATTGCTGGGGCCGCTGAGCCGCTTTATTTCGGGCGCCATTTGCGCCCACTGTCTTTTTTACGGTTGGATCAAACATGACCAGGCAACAGCAAGTGGTGATTGTCGGTGGCGGGGTGATTGGCCTGCTCACTGCGTACAACCTCGCCTCCGAGGTCGGCAGCGTGGTGCTGCTGGATCGTTCGAACGTCGGCCAGGAATCGTCCTGGGCCGGCGGCGGTATCGTCTCTCCGCTGTACCCGTGGCGCTACAGCCCGGCCGTCACCGCGCTGGCGCACTGGTCGCAGGATTTTTATCCACAGCTGGGCGAGCGCCTTTTTGCCGATACCGGGGTCGACCCCGAAGTGCACACCACCGGCCTGTATTGGCTGGACCTGGATGACGAAACCGAAGCGCTGGCCTGGGCCGCGCGGGAAAACCGTCCGCTGCGGGCTGTGGATATCTCGGCGGCGCATGATGCGGTGCCGGTGCTCGGTGGCGGTTTTTCCCGGGCGATCTACATGGCCGATGTGGCCAACGTGCGCAATCCGCGGCTGGTGAAGTCTTTGAAAGCGGCGTTGCAGGCGCTGCCGAATGTGACGATTCATGAGCAGTGTGAAGTCAGCGGGTTTGTCCGTGATGGCGAGCGGGTGGTGGGCGTGCAGACCTCCACGGGTGTGATCACCGGTGATCAGGTCGTTCTAACCGCAGGGGCGTGGAGCGGCGAACTGCTCAAGAACCTGGACCTGTCGCTGCCGGTGGAACCGGTCAAGGGCCAAATGATTCTCTACAAGTGCGCGGCGGATTTCCTGCCAAGCATGGTGCTGGCCAAGGGGCGCTACGCGATTCCGCGCCGTGACGGGCATATTCTGATCGGCAGTACGCTGGAGCACGAAGGCTTCGACAAGACCCCGACGGACAGCGCGCTGGAAAGCCTCAAGGCCTCGGCAGTCGAGTTGTTGCCGGCGCTGGCCGATGCCGAAGTGGTGGGGCATTGGGCCGGGCTGCGACCGGGTTCACCGGAAGGCATTCCATACATTGGCCGGGTTCCGGGGTTTGACGGTCTGTGGCTGAACTGCGGGCATTACCGAAACGGGCTGGTGCTGGCGCCGGCGTCCTGTCAGTTGTTTGCCGACGTGATGCTGGGGCGCGCGCCGATCATTGATCCGGCGCCGTATGCACCGGCCGGACGGATCTAGTCAGTTTTTTAGCGGTGCCTGATAAATCGCTTTCGCGGGCAAGTCGAATCGTCGCACCGCCGCTCCCACAGGGTACGGCGCTTTACTCAAAAGTTGAGCGCGGCACAAAACTGTGGTAGCGGGCTTGCCCGCGAAGGGGCCCTCAGTCCAGCCCGAGCTTCTTGAGCCTGTAGCGCATCGACCGAAACGACAGACTCAACCGCTGCGCCGCCGCCGTGCGATTCCAGCGGGTCTCTTCCAGTGCCTGCAGAATCAGTTTGCGCTCGACGCTCTCAAGATAGTCTTCGAGGTTGTCGATCCGGGTGAGATCTGCGACCCCGCCCTCGGCGGCACCGTTGCCCTCACTCAGGCGTAAATCCTCGGCCTCGATCGTGTGGTTTTCACACAGGGTGTGCGCCCGTTCGAGCACGTTCTCCAGTTCCCGCACGTTACCCGGAAAGCGGTAGTTTTTCAGCGCCTCAAGGGCATGGGGATGAAGACGTGCCGCCGGTTGTCCGGTGCCATTGGCGAGGCGCCTGAGTACATGGCCGGCCAGTGCTTCGATGTCCTCGCGACGTTCGCGCAGGGACGGCACACGCAGTTCGATCACGTTCAACCGGTAATACAGATCCTGACGAAAGCGCTCGGCAGCCACTTCCGCGTCGAGGTCCTTGTGCGTCGCGCAAAGGATGCGCACATCAACCACGGTTTCCTGTTGACCGCCGACGCTGCGCACGGCTTTTTCCTGGATCGCCCGCAGCAGCTTGACCTGCATCGGCAGCGGCAGGTCCGCCACCTCGTCAAGAAACAGCGTGCCACCGTGGGCTGCCTGAAACAGTCCCGGTTTATCCTCCACCGCACCGCTGAAACTGCCTTTGCGGTGGCCGAAGAATTCGCTCTCCATCAGCTCTGAAGGAATCGCCCCGCAGTTCACCGGCACGAATGGCCGGCTGGCGCGCGGGCCCTGTTCATGAATCAGTCGGGCCACCAGCTCCTTGCCGCTGCCGGACTCGCCACTGATGTAGACCGGTGCCTGGCTGCGAGCCAGTTTGTCGATCTGTTTGCGCAGGTTGCGCATCGGCGGCGATTCGCCAAGCAACCGGCGGTCGATCGAGGTGCAGACATTACCCGCCGGCGGCATGCGCAACGCCGAGCCGACCAGCTCGCGCAGACGCGTCAGGTCCACCGGTTTGGTGAGGAAGTCGAAAGCCCCGGCCTTCAGGGCGTTGATCGCCGTTTCCAGGCTACCGTAGGCGGTAATCATCGCCACCGGCAGTTGTGGATAACGTTGCTGGATGTGCTGCACCAGCTCCAGGCCGGTGCCGTCGGGCAGGCGCATGTCGGTCAGGCACAGATCGAAACTCTCGCGGTGCAGCAGCGCCTGGGCTTCTGCGAGATTGCGTGCGCTGAAGGTGTCGAGTTTCATCCGTCCCAGGGTGATTTCCAGGAGTTCGCGGATATCCGGCTCGTCGTCGACGATGAGGATTTTTTGCCGTGGGCTCGTGTTCAACTTTGTTTCCGTCCGTGAGCAAAGGTGATGCGAAAGCAGCCGCCGCCTTGGCGTGATTTGAAGTCTAGGCGCGCTTGATTGCTTTCGCACAGCTCACGGGACAGATAAAGCCCAAGGCCGGTGCCCTGGCTGCTGGTGGTAAAGAACGGTTCGAACAGGTGAGCCTGCTGATCCAGCGGCACGCCGGGGCCGTTGTCCTGCACTTCGAGCACGGCCAGCGTGCTCTCGGGGTCGATGGACAGCGTCAGCCAGACCTCGGCCGGATCGTGCAAAAGGGCGCTGTGGCGCCAGCCATTGCGTAACAGATTGTCGAGAATCTGCGTGAGCTGGCCGGGATCCATCAGGGTGCGAAAATCCCCCGGGCCGATGTGCAGGTGAATATGCTGGCGCTCGCCAGCCTGTTCGCGACTCTCGTCGACGAACTGCTCCAGCCACGGCTTGAGATCCAGCCGTTGCGGCGCGCTCTGCTGACGGCGGGACAGTTGCAGGACGTTTTCGATGACTCGGTTCATGCGCTGGGAGTGGTCTTGAATGATCTGCGTCAGACGCCGATCCGCGCTGTCGAGTTCCTCGGACTCCTGCAACAGCTGTGCAGCATGACTGATGGCCCCCAGCGGATTGCGGATTTCATGGGCGATACCGGCGGTCAGTCGGCCCAGCGCAGCAAGTTTCAATTGCTGGGCCTGTTGGGCGATCTGGGCGAGGTCTTCGAGAAACACCAGGGTTTGACGGTTCGGACTTTGTTCCAGGGCGATGAAGCTTGGTTGCAGCTCCAGGCCGTTGCCGGCGATTTTCAGGCTTTGCGGGCGCAGGGTCGGGTTGTTCAGCCACAGTTGCAGGCGTTCGACCAGCGCGCTCGAGTGCTCATCGATCAAGTCACCCTCAAGGTGCGTTTGTCCCAGCAGGGCCTTGGCGCTGTGGTTGGCCAATTGCACCCGGCGCTGTTCGTCGAGCACCAGAATGCCGGTGCGCATGCGTTGCAGGATCAACGCATTGAGGGCTTCGAGCCCCACCACCTCGCTGGCGCGCAGTTCGGCCAGGTTCTCACTGACTTCAAGACGGCGGATCAACCCTTGCACCAGCAGCGAGGCGGCGAAGCACAAGGCGCCGAGGGTGCCGGCCTGCAGATAGTCGTTGGCGCTCAAGGGGTGGCTGAAACTCAGCACAAAGCTGAGCCCGACGATGCCGAGGGTGGCGATGGCGGCGATCAGCAAGCCGATGCGTCGTCGCAGCAAGGTGTTGCTGATGGCCACTGAGACGATCAGCAGGTTGCCAATCGCGCTGGCCACGCCGCCCGCGGCATAGAACACGGCGCACAGCAGCAGGATGTCGACCAGTGCCAGAGCGAACAGCTGGGCAGGGCGGTGGATGTTCTCGAGGAACACCACCAGCAGGATATTCAGCACCAGGTACAACCAGCTGCCATTGCGCAGCCACTCGTCGTTGGCCGAGGTCAGCAGGCGGTTGTCCATGTTGCTGGAGATCAGCAGCACCAGGGTGATGCCGACACTTAAACGGTACAGATGATAGAGGCGCAGCAGTCGCTGGGCCTGTTTGCTGTCGGCGTTGTCGGCCTCAGCGATCACTGGAGCCGGGGCCTTGCTCAAGGTGAGCCTGGCTGCAATACCACTGTTGTTGAAGGTTCAGCGCGCGGTCACGGGGCAGGTGCACGCCGCAATGGGCGCAGCGCACCATCGGCGCGGCATCCTGTTCGCGAGGCGATCGGTTGGACGAGGCGGGGGCCTTGAATTTGCGCCACAACCAGACAGCGGCGGCGATCAAGGCAATCCAGAACAGTAAACGAAGCATGATGGGCGGCTTTTCGGCTAATGATTCGGCAGTTTAGCCAAGGACCCGAAAGGCGCACAGCCCAATCACACGCCGCAATAAAAAGGGAGATCCGAAGATCTCCCTTTTTGGCATCACCGAAGTGATCAGTCGAACAGACCGAAGGTCATGTAGCTGAAGATGGAACGGTCGCTGTCGCTCGACTCCGGTTCCGGCTCTTCGATCACGTCGCCGTTTTCGTCTTTCGGCTTGAGCTCGTTCGGGATCGCGTCTTTCGCGTCCTGGAACTGCTTCTGCACGTCCTGGTTGGCGCGGGTCTCTCCCGGCGGCAGCGGCGGACGGGATTCGATCAGGCCCAGGGTGGCCTTGCTCAGGAACGAACGGTTGTCGGCTTCGGCAACGCGAGGCACGAACTGACCGTCCTGCAGGCTCGGGTGGTTCGGGTAGTTGAGCTTCAGGGTTTCCAGACTGGTGGCCGCCAGTTCGTCCAGATGCAGGCGCTGGTAGGCTTCGGTCATCACCGCCAGGCCGTCACCGACCGATGGGGTTTCCTGGAAGTTTTCCACTACATAACGGCCACGGTTGGCAGCAGCGACATAGGCCTGACGGGTCAGGTAGTAGTCAGCCACGTGGATTTCGTACGCGGCCAGCAGGTTGCGCAGGTAGATCATGCGCTGCTTGGCGTCCGGCGCGTAGCGGCTGTTCGGGTAGCGGCTGGTCAGCTGGGCGAACTCATTGTAGGAGTCGCGAGCGGCACCCGGGTCACGCTTGGTCATGTCCAGCGGCAGGAAGCGCGCCAGCAGGCCGACGTCCTGGTCGAACGAAGTCAGACCTTTCAGGTAGTAGGCGTAATCCACGTTCGGGTGCTGCGGGTGCAGACGAATGAAACGCTCGGCGGCGGACTTTGCAGCTTCCGGCTCGGCGTTCTTGTAGTTGGCATAGATCAGTTCCAGCTGCGCCTGATCGGCATAGCGACCGAACGGATAACGCGACTCCAGAGCCTTCAGCTTGGCTGTGGCGCTGGTGTAGCTGTTGTTGTCCAGGTCCTGTTGAGCCTGCTGGTACAGCTCGGCTTCACTCAGGTTTTCGTCTACGACTTCCTTCGATGAGCAAGCAGCGGTCAATGCGAGGATGGCGATCAGCAGCAGGTGTTTCACTTGCATGGCGGCTTGCGTCCCTATGACGGCCGCTGTCTTGGGCGGGGCCGTCCTGTTATGATGAGCGCCCCGTTGAAAAGCCCCGGGGCAAAAGACGCCGTATTTAACCACAAGCGCGCAGCCGAAACCAAAGGCTGTAGCCGACGCCCAGTCCGAGCATGTCCGATAAAATTGAACTTCGCGCAGAGGTGCCGTCCGAATTGGGCGGCCAACGCCTCGATCAAGTCGCCGCCCAACTCTTCGCCGAGCACTCGCGCTCGCGCCTTTCCGCCTGGATCAAAGAAGGTCGCCTGACTGTGGACGGGGCGGTCATCCGCCCGCGCGACATTGTTCATGGCGGTGCCATCCTTGAGCTGACTGCCGAGCAGGAGGCCCAGGGTGAATGGGTCGCTCAGGACATCGAACTCGACATCGTCTATGAAGACGACGACATTCTGGTGATCAACAAGCCTGCGGGCCTGGTGGTTCACCCGGCTGCCGGTCATGCTGATGGCACCTTGCTCAACGCCTTGCTGCACCACGTGCCGGACATCATCAATGTCCCGCGCGCCGGTATCGTGCATCGTCTGGACAAGGACACCACCGGTCTGATGGTGGTGGCCAAGACCATCCAGGCGCAGACCAAGCTGGTCGCCCAGCTGCAAAGCCGCAGCGTCAGCCGGATCTACGAGTGCATCGTGATCGGCGTGGTCACCGCCGGCGGCAAGATCAATGCTCCGATTGGCCGTCATGGCCAGCAGCGCCAGCGCATGGCGGTGATGGAAGGCGGCAAGCCTGCTGTCAGCCACTACCGCGTGCTGGAGCGTTTCCGTTCCCACACCCACGTTCGGGTGAAGCTGGAAACCGGTCGTACCCACCAGATTCGCGTGCACATGGCGCACATCAACTTCCCGTTGGTCGGCGACCCGGCATACGGCGGTCGTTTTCGCATTCCCCCGGCCGCGAGCCAGACAATGGTCGAATCCCTCAAGCACTTCCCGCGTCAGGCCCTGCATGCGCGGTTCCTTGAGCTGGATCACCCGACCACCGGTGAGCGCATGAGCTGGGAATCGCCGCTGCCGGAAGATCTGGTGTGGCTGCTGACCCTGCTCAAGCAGGATCGCGAGGCATTCGTCGGATGAACTGGCTGACGCCGGACTGGCCCGCGCCGGCCAGCGTCAAGGCCTGTGTCACCACCCGCGAGGGCGGCGTCAGCGAGGCGCCGTTCGACAGCCTCAACCTGGGCGATCATGTCGATGACCGCCCGGAGGCTGTTGCCGAAAACCGTCGGCGTCTGACCGAACACTTCTCTATAAAGCCTGCCTGGCTGCAGCAAGTGCACGGGATTGCCGTGGCGCATGCGGATCCGTCCGTGGTGGCCACGGCGGATGCCAGCTGGACGGCAACCCCCGGTATCGCGTGTGCAGCAATGACTGCCGATTGCCTGCCGGCGCTGTTCTGCGACCGGGCCGGTACTCGCGTGGCAGCGGCTCATGCGGGTTGGCGTGGATTGGCGGCCGGCGTGCTGGAAGCCACCCTCGACAGTCTGGATGTGCCCGCCGAAGACGTTCTGGTCTGGCTCGGCCCGGCCATCGGCCCGCAAGCCTTCGAAGTGGGTCCGGAAGTCCGGGAAGTCTTCATCAATCAATTGCCCGAGGCCGAGACAGCCTTTGTCCCGAGCCACAACGCCGGCAAGTTCATGGCTGACATCTATAAGCTGGCGCGGCTGCGTCTGGCAGTCCGCGGTGTCAACGCTGTTTATGGTGGCGGTTTCTGTACAGTGACCGATCCGCGCTTCTTTTCCTATCGCCGTGCGCCTCGCACTGGTCGCTTCGCCTCCTTAGTCTGGCTTACCCGCTAGACTCTCTGATCTGCATCAACTCCCTGACGCTTGAATCTTCCAGAATCGACCGCATCTATAGCGGTATCTGGCAGGTTTCTTTATTCAGGATGGTTTTTTAGGTCCGGCCTGCTCAAAAGGAAGGTGACCCATGCGTATAGACCGTTTAACCAGCAAATTGCAGTTGGCGTTGTCCGATGCCCAATCCCTGGCTGTCGGCCACGATCATCCTGCCATCGAGCCGGCGCATTTGATGCAGGCCATGCTTGAACAGCAGGGTGGTTCGATCAAGCCCCTGTTGATGCAGGTGGGCTTCGACGTCAACAGCTTGCGTAAAGAGCTGACCAAAGAGCTCGATCAATTACCGAAAATCCAGAACCCGACCGGCGACGTCAACATGTCGCAGGATCTGGCGCGTCTGCTCAACCAGGCCGACCGTCTGGCCCAGCAGAAGGGCGATCAGTTCATTTCCAGCGAGCTGGTGCTGCTCGCCGCGATGGACGAGAACAGCAAGCTCGGCAAGTTGCTGCTCGGCCAGGGCGTGAGCAAAAAGGCGCTGGAGAATGCAATCAACAACCTGCGCGGTGGCGAGGCGGTCAACGACGCCAACCACGAAGAGTCGCGTCAGGCGCTGGATAAATACACCGTCGACCTGACCAAGCGCGCCGAAGAAGGCAAGCTTGACCCGGTGATCGGCCGTGACGACGAGATCCGTCGCACTATTCAGGTGCTGCAACGCCGCACCAAGAACAACCCCGTGCTGATCGGCGAGCCTGGCGTGGGTAAAACCGCGATTGCCGAAGGTCTCGCGCAACGCATCATCAATGGTGAAGTGCCGGATGGCCTGCGCGGCAAACGTCTGCTGTCCCTCGATATGGGGGCGCTGATTGCCGGTGCCAAGTATCGCGGCGAGTTTGAAGAGCGCCTGAAAGCGCTGCTCAACGAATTGTCGAAGCAGGAAGGGCAGATCATTCTGTTCATCGACGAACTGCACACCATGGTCGGCGCCGGCAAGGGCGAAGGCTCGATGGACGCCGGCAATATGCTCAAACCGGCCCTGGCCCGTGGTGAGTTGCACTGCGTCGGCGCGACTACGCTGAACGAGTACCGCCAATATATAGAGAAGGACGCGGCCCTCGAGCGACGCTTCCAGAAAGTGCTGGTGGACGAGCCGAGCGAAGAAGACACCATCGCGATCCTGCGTGGCCTCAAGGAGCGTTACGAGGTTCACCACAAGGTGGCGATTACCGACGGCGCGATCATCGCGGCGGCCAAGCTCAGCCATCGCTACATCACTGACCGACAGCTGCCGGACAAGGCGATCGACCTGATCGACGAAGCGGCCAGCCGCATCCGCATGGAGATCGACTCCAAGCCGGAAGTGCTGGATCGTCTGGAGCGGCGCCTGATTCAGCTGAAAGTTGAATCCCAGGCGCTGAAGAAAGAGAGCGATGACGCGGCGAAGAAACGTCTGGAGAAACTCCAGGAAGAAATCGATCGCCACGAACGTGAGTACTCGGATCTGGAAGAAATCTGGAACTCGGAAAAAGCCGAGGTCCAGGGCTCTGCGCAGATTCAGCAGAAGATCGAACAGTCCCGTCAGGAGCTGGAAGCCGCGCGCCGTAAAGGCGACCTGAACCGCATGGCCGAGTTGCAGTACGGGGTGATCCCGGATCTGGAGCGCAGCCTGCAAATGGTCGACCAGCACGGCAAGAGCGAAAACCAGTTGCTGCGCAGCAAGGTGACCGAAGAAGAGATCGCCGAAGTCGTCTCGAAGTGGACCGGCATCCCCGTGTCGAAAATGCTCGAAGGCGAGCGCGACAAGCTGATGAAGATGGAGAGCCTGTTGCATCAACGCGTGATCGGCCAGGACGAAGCGGTGGTGGCGGTTGCCAACGCGGTGCGACGTTCGCGCGCCGGGTTGTCCGACCCGAATCGCCCGAGCGGCTCGTTCATGTTCCTCGGCCCGACCGGGGTCGGTAAAACCGAGCTGTGCAAGGCGCTGGCCGAGTTCCTCTTCGATACTGAAGAGGCGATGGTGCGGATCGACATGTCCGAGTTCATGGAGAAACATTCCGTGGCGCGACTGATCGGGGCTCCACCGGGCTACGTCGGCTACGAAGAGGGTGGTTACCTGACCGAAGCGGTACGGCGCAAGCCTTACTCGGTGATCCTGCTGGATGAAGTCGAGAAGGCGCATCCGGACGTGTTCAACATCCTGCTGCAAGTGCTGGAGGATGGTCGTCTGACCGACAGCCATGGCCGCACGGTGGACTTCCGCAATACCGTGATCGTCATGACCTCCAACCTCGGTTCGATGCAGATCCAGGAACTGGTCGGTGATCGTGAAGCACAACGGGCAGCGGTGATGGATGCGATTTCCACCCACTTCCGTCCGGAGTTCATCAACCGCGTTGACGAAGTGGTGATTTTCGAGCCATTGGCGCGGGATCAGATCGCGGGCATCACCGAGATCCAGCTGGGCCGTCTGCGCAACCGTCTGGCCGAGCGCGAGCTGAAGCTGGAACTGAGCCCTGAGGCGATGGACAAGCTGATTGCCGTCGGTTACGACCCGGTCTATGGCGCACGGCCGCTGAAGCGGGCGATCCAGCGCTGGATCGAGAACCCGTTGGCGCAGTTGATCCTGTCGGGACGCTTCATGCCGGGCGAGACCGCAACCGGAGTGGTGGAGAACGACGAGATCACGTTCAACTGACACCTGCCGGTGGTGAAGTAAGGAAGGCCTCGCACTGCGAGGCCTTTTTTTTCGCCAGGCTGTTGAACTCAAAGGAAAAGGCTTGTAAAGTGCGCCCCGCAGTCAGTCACCAACACGGTTTCAGCTCACTGAGCAGAAATCTGAAATAAGTTGCAAATCATTAACTTGAAAGCAATTTAGGGGGTTGACAGAGGTGTTCTAGGTTGTAGAATAGCGCGCCTCAGACACACGAACGCAGCGATGCGAAAACGATGTCGAGAAGCTGCAAGTTTCACCGTTGTAAATTGAAATATGTAGTTCCGTGATAGCTCAGTCGGTAGAGCAAATGACTGTTAATCATTGGGTCCCAGGTTCGAGTCCTGGTCACGGAGCCAATTTCAAACCGGGGTATAGCGCAGTCCGGTAGCGCGCCTGCTTTGGGAGCAGGATGTCAGGAGTTCGAATCCCCTTACCCCGACCATTTTTGGGTCGTTAGCTCAGTTGGTAGAGCAGTTGGCTTTTAACCAATTGGTCGTAGGTTCGAATCCCACACGACCCACCATTTTTGAAACCAGGTAACACTGGGATCGAATCTTAAGATCAGAGGCCAAAAGCGCTGATCGAAGAAGGCGATCTTTGAAAGGTCGCCTTTTTTTTACCGGGGTATAGCGCAGTCCGGTAGCGCGCCTGCTTTGGGAGCAGGATGTCAGGAGTTCGAATCCCCTTACCCCGACCATATTAAAAATCCTCGTATCGAAAGATACGGGGATTTTTTTTGCCCTCCGGAAATGTTTCATTCAAGTCGTCATACAACTTGCCGATAGCCCGCTAACGAAAGGGGCCTGCCATTGATCGCCCCTTGAATCCGGCCAATACAAGAAAAAGGGCGTTCGTCATGTTGCTTCGTCAGTTGAATATTGCTCCCCGTGCCGCCTTGGGCTTCGCCCTGATCGCGGTGCTGGTGGCATTGCTGGGGGTGTTTGCGCTGGGACAGATGTCGAGCATCCGCGACAGTGAAGTGGCAGTGGAGACGCAATGGCTGCCGAGCATTCGCGGCGGTGACGAGATTCGCGAGATCATGTTGCGCATCCGCACCATCTCCCTGCGCATGGCGCTGGATCAAGATCCGGCCAACATCGCCACGTACCGCAGCCAGATGGATACCCGCGACAAGGAGCTGAGCGAGAAAATCGCCGCTTACGACCGGCTGGTGACGACCCCGGAAGGTCAGCAGTTGTATGAACAGTTCAAGAAAACCTTCGCAGCCTACCGTACCGGGATCGCTCAGTCGTTCACCCTCGCCGAGCAAGGCAAGCGTGACGAGCTGACCAAGCTGCTGCTGGTCGACATGAAAACCGTGGTCGACGGCTCCGGCAAACAACTCAACGACCTGGCGGATCTGTTCGCCCGTCAGGTCGCCGCTGAAAGCCAGAACTCTGCCGCCCACTACGAAACCTCGCGCACTATCGTGACCTTATTCATCGCTCTGGCGGCGCTGGCGACGGTGGCCCTGGCCATGTTGCTCACCCGCAGTATCGTCCGCCCCCTGAGCGCCGCCGTCGACGCTGCCGAGCACGTCGCCAGAGGCGATCTGACTCGCCCGATCGAGACCCACGGCAACGATGAAGTCAGCCGCTTGCTCATGGCGTTGGCGACCATGCAGCAGAACCTGCGCGAAACCCTGCAGGGCATCAGCGGCTCGGCCACGCAACTGGCGACTGCTTCCGACGAACTGAGCGCGGTGACCCACGACAGCACGCAAGGGCTGCAACAGCAGAACAACGAAATCGAACAAGCCGCCACCGCCGTCAACGAGATGACCACCGCGGTCGAGGAAGTCGCCCGCAATGCGGTGTCGACGTCCGACGCCACCCGCCAGTCCAGTGAGTCGGCACAGTTGGGCCAGGAGCGGGTCAGCGAAACCGCCAGCGCCATCAACGCCTTGGCCAGCGAAGTCGAGCACACTGGTGAGCTGGTGCAATCGCTGGCCAACCAGTCGCAAGACATCGGCAAGGTGCTGGACGTGATCCGGGCGATCGCCGAGCAGACCAACCTGCTCGCGCTTAACGCCGCCATCGAAGCAGCACGGGCCGGGGAGAGCGGGCGCGGGTTTGCCGTGGTCGCCGATGAAGTCCGGGCGCTGGCTTATCGCACGCAGCAATCGACCCAGGAAATCGAGCAAATGGTGCAGGGCATGCGCAATGGCTCGAGCCTGGCGCTGGAGTCGATGCAGGCCAGTGCCTCGCGAGCGGCCACCACGCTGGTGCTGGCCGAGCGGGCCGGTGAGGCGTTGCAGACGATCACGGCCTCGGTACACGAAATCCACGAGCGCAATCTGGTGATCGCCAGCGCCGCCGAAGAGCAGGCGCAAGTGGCGCGGGAAGTGGATCGCAATCTGGTGAACATACGCGATCTGTCGGTGCGTTCGGCGGCCGGTGCCGATCAAACCAACGCGTCGAGCCATGAACTGTCGCAACTGGCCAACGCCCTGCAAGGCATGGTGCGACGCTTCCAGCTGTAATCGTGCAGGCGTGAAAAAGCCGCGCTTCTCGTCAGAGAAAGCGCGGCTTCGTTTTATCGGGCAGGCTGAGAAATCAGGCACCGTCCTGGTCTTTCAGGTGTTCGAACAGACCTTTGGGCATTTTCTTGCCGTTGGCTTCGAAGTTGGCTTTGACGTTGTTGTACGCCTCTTGCTCGTCGATGAAACCGTCGTGGTTGGTGTCGATCTTGTCGAAGTCGGACTTCGGAGCAACTTTCAGAAACTCGGCGCGCGAAACCTTGCCGTCGCCATCGGTGTCGGTCTTGGCCATCGACGCATCGCCGCATTTGCCTTCACCGCATTTGCCTTCCGGGGTTTTCACCGAGGTCTCGGCCGAAGCGACCATGTAGCCCTGGGCCAGCGGTTGCGCGGCAAACACCGAGCCGGACAGCATCAGACCGCCGGCCAGGACGGCACTGACCAGGCCAAGGGAGTTTTTGCCGATTTTCGAAGTACGGGACATTGCATTCTCCTTCGGTTGCACAGCGCAACCACACGTTAAGGGCGATCAAGCCGGAGCAGGTGTGCTCGGGTGTGGCCATTAAGCGGTGGCGGTGTATCGCGTCTGTGTCCGGGAGCGGGGCGTTTGTAAGCGAAGGTGGGGAACGCGGGGGGCAGATACAGTAGAAAACAAAACTCCGTGAGGGCGGGCCCGCCCCCACGGTGTTTTACATCAGTGCAGCTTCAGGCGCGGCTCGGTGCCGCGTCCGATCTTGCTGCCGAGCATCAGCATCGCCGTGCGAAACGGCCCGTACAGCGCCATCTGGTGCATGCGGTACAGCGACACGTAAAACATCCGCGCCAGCCAGCCTTCGAGCATCACGCTGCCGGTCAGGTTACCCATCAAGTTACCCACAGCTGAAAAACGCGACAGCGAAATCAGCGAGCCGTAGTCGGTGTACTTGTACTCCGGCAAGGGTTTGCCTTCGATCCGCAGTTTCAGCGATTTGGCCAGCAGCGACGCCTGTTGGTGGGCAGCCTGGGCCCGTGGCGGAACGTTGCGATCCGAACCCGGTTGCGGGCAGGCGGCGCAGTCACCGAAGGCGAAGATGTTTTCGTCGCGGGTGGTCTGCAGCGTCGGCAGCACTTGCAGCTGATTGATGCGGTTGGTTTCCAGCCCGTCGATGTCTTTGAGGAACGCTGGCGCGCGGATCCCGGCGGCCCAGACTTTCAGGCTGGCCTTGATCTCGTTGCCATCGGCGGTGATCAGGCTGTCGGCGGTGACCTGGCTGACCGACGCGTTGGTCATCACGTTGACCCCGAGTTTCTCCAGGGTCTTGTGCACCGGCCCACTGATTCGCTCCGGCAGTGCTGGCAGCACCCGTGGCCCGGCTTCGATCAGGGTGATGTGCATGTTTTCCGGCTTGATCCGGTCCAGACCGTAGGCGGCCAGCTCATGAGCGGCGTTGTGCAGCTCGGCCGCCAGCTCGACGCCCGTGGCGCCGGCGCCGACGATGGCCACGCTGATCTGCTGGACCGCATCGGTCTGCCCGGCGTGGGCACGCAGATAGTGATTGAGCAGTTGCTGGTGGAAACGCTCGGCCTGCTTGCGGGTGTCGAGGAACAGGCAGTGTTGCGCGGCGCCTTGGGTGCCGAAGTCGTTGGTGGTGCTGCCGACCGCGATCACCAGCGAGTCATAGGGCACTTCTCGCGCCGGCACCAGCTCAACGCCGTTTTCGTCGTAGGTGGCGGCCAACTGGATCTTCTTCTGCTCACGATCGAGCCCGCTCATGCGCCCCAGCTGAAACTCGAAGTGGTTCCATTTGGCCTGGGCGACATAGTTGAGTTCGTCTTCGGAGGAGTTCAGCGATCCGGCGGCCACTTCGTGCAGCAGCGGTTTCCAGATGTGCGTGAGGTTCGCGTCGACCAGCATGATGCTGGCGGTGCCGCGTTTGCCCAGGGTCTTACCCAGACGGGTAGCCAACTCCAGACCGCCGGCGCCGCCGCCGACAATGACAATACGATGGGACATAGGGATAGCTCGCAAGGTTTTGAAAGGAAATCGGTGCAGCTAACCGAGCGAGCGCGATGCAGCTCATAGCGTCAGGTAACTGATTAAACGGCTCAACAGGCCCAGACCAATGGTCACTGCCAGCACCAGCACCAGGAGCATCCACGGCCGGAATGGCCGGCGCTCGACACGGTGTTGGGACAACTGCAGGTACTCTTCGACATGCTTCTGGTCTTCGGGGTTCAGGCGGCTGGTCATAAAGGCCTCGTCAGGTAGACGTTACTGAATGAGAACACGCTACAGCGGTTTTCAACCGGGATTGAACGCAGCATAGCCACTGTCCGGGACCGGTTCGACAGACACACTGTCCCCGAGGCGAATGATCCCGCTTTGTAACACTCGCGCGGTGATTCCGCCATGCCCGCGCACGGCCTGGAACGTTCCCGGGCCAAGGTTGTTTTGCAGACGCGCACACGGCTGGCACCAGCCTGTGGTTTCGAAAATTGCCTGACCAATGCGAAAGCGCCGCCCCTTGAGGCTGAACAGGTTGATCCCGCTTATAACGAGATTGCGTCGCAGATCTTCAGGCGTGACCGGTTGTTCGGCCGACCGGCCCATCAGGCCGCTGATCACGGCCAGATGTTCCCATTGAATCAGCGTCACCTGCCGCGCACTGCGCACACCGGTCCGCGCGTGGTCGCCGGTGAGCCCGGCTTCCAGCCGCGCTTCCACGGCGTCGAGCGCGAGCATCGGCCCCCGTGATTCGGGGCGCACGCCAATCCAGCGCACGCTTCCGGTCTGCGGAACATCGGCGATCAATTGTTGAAGTGGCGTCACAGGCTGATCCCTACATCGAACACGATACTGCGCCCCAGATTGCCGCGCAGGAAGTCCGGCGCGTCGGGATGGGCGAACAGCACCCGTGCAAAGGTCGGCCCGACCAGCGACAACGAGCGCCAGCCCTGACGCAGGTATTCGGTGGGCGGCGGAAAGTGGCTATTGAGGTCGAGCACTTCGCGCTTGAGGCTGGCGAAGGCAATGATGTCCAGCTCGCCGAGATCCATGCCGCGTTCCTTGTAGTTGTGCGCTTTCTTGCGCAAGGTCGGCGCCAGTCTCAGCAGAAATTCATTGGCCGGAATCCGCCGCGGCTTGGCTTCACGCCGCACCAGTTGGCTGAGGGAAAACGCACTGCGCCGACGTTGCAGCTCATCGCGCCATTCGTCGTTCAGCCGACGACCTTCATCGAGGACGAAAAACACCTCGAAATTGGCGTCGCGAAACAGCACGTCCGGCGGCTCACCGGCCGGGGCGAATTCGTCGGCGCGATAAGGAATGTTCAAGCCTTGCAGCAGGCGCTGGCAGACCCAACGCTCACGCTCCCATTTGCGGGCATTGGACAGAAAGGCGTTGGCTTGCTCGGCCGCGATGGTCAGCAGGCGTAAATAATCTGAGTCATCCATAGGCCCAAGCTTAGCGTTCAATTGCGACAAGCAGAAAGCGTTCGCGCGGCAAAGTGCATCAGTAGGCAGTCCGGAGGGGCGGTGTAGACTGATGGCACCGTGTATCAACGTCGAATGAAAGGGGCTGAATGTGAAATTTCGCTGGCTGTTGTTGTTCGCTGTCGTTCCGCTGTGGGCCCATGCGCTGGAAATCGGCGAGCGGCTGGTACCCTGGACGCTGTTGGATCAGTACGATCAGCCGTTCACTCTCGATAACTCCACTACGACGCTGTTGGTGGCGCGCGACATGGACGGCGCGAAACTGTTCAAGCAAGCCATGGCGGATCAGCCCAAGGGCTATCTGGAGGCGCGGCATGCGGTGTTTGTCGCCGATATCCAGCGCATGCCGGCGCTGATCGCGAAGATGTTCGCCGTTCCGGCGATGCGTGACTACAGCTATCGAGTGCTGCTTGATCGCGAAAGTCGCGTGGCCTCTCGCTACCCCGGGGCCGAAGGTGCGGTGCTCTGGTTGCAGCTCAAGGACGGGCGCTTGCTGGCCCGGCACGAATACACCCAGGTGGCGGAACTGCGCGAGGCGCTGGAGCAGGCGCGCCCATGATCGGCGCCGAGTTGCTGTCGTCCGCAAGCCTGCTACTGGGGTGGCTGGTTTACTTGCCAGTGGTGATTTGGGCGATCTGCCGCGCACCATGGGTCGAACTGTTCAGCGACAGCCGCCGTCAGCACTTGCTGTTCGGCACGGTGTTCGCGTTGTTTCTGCTGTGGCTGGTACGCAGGGATTTCGATACCGGCGTGTCTTACCACTTCATTGGCATGACGGCAGTGACGCTGCTGCTGGACTGGCCGCTGGCGATCGTCGGCGGACTGGTGGCGCAACTGGGACTGGTGCTGTTGGGGCGTCAGGATCTGGTGGCTGTCGGGGTCAACGGCGCCTTGCTGATCCTGTTGCCGGTGCTGATCACCGAATGCGTGGCGATCCTGGTCGAGCGCGCCCAGCCACGCAATCCGTTCGTGTACATCTTCTGTTCAGGCTTTTTCGCCGCGGCGCTGTCGGCGTTGTTCTGCCTGACGCTGAGCCTGACGTTGCTGTGGTACGACGGCCTATTTGCCATGCCGGAATGGCTGGAAGATTTCATCGGTTACCTGTGGTTGCTGATTTTTCCCGAAGCCTTCATCAACGGCATGGTGGTCAGCGCGTTGGTGGTGTTCTGCCCGGAATGGCTGGAGACCTTCAACCGCACCCGCTACCTTTCGGCGCCGTGGAAGGACGACGATCCCAAGTCTTGATCCACATCAAATCCACTCTGCGCGCGGCATTTCATGCTCGGCCAAATTCCTTCAGGAGCAGCGGCATGAGCGTGTACGAGTGGGCGAGGCAGGAAACCCGGCAGAGTCTGGAGATGGCGCAGGAGGTGGGGTTCGATCCGGGCCTGAGCCTGCGCGCCTTGCTCAGTGCGGTGGTGCAGCAGAGCAAGACGGTGCGCAACGCCGAAGACCTGGCCGACGAGTTGCGTTTTCTGGCGGAAAACCTCGACGACGATCAGGACTACGGCTTCATGCGGCCCTGAACGGGATCAGTGACGCGGGTCGAAGTCGCCGGAAAACAGTTCGTCCTCGGCATCCGGGGCCACCGGAATCTTGTGTTCTTCCGACGCCCAGGCGCCGAGGTCGATCAGCTTGCAGCGGTCCGAGCAGAACGGACGGTATTTGTTTTCCGGGGTGAATTCCACGGGCGCGCCGCAGGTCGGGCAGTTGACGGTTGGGGTCTGGCTCATGATTGGCCTCCGGATAAGGTCAGGTAAAAGTGATGCAGGCGCTCGACCTCGCTGTGCAGCCAGGCGAGGTCGCGGTCGTTGACCACCACGTCGTCGGCACGGCTGACGCGGTCTTCGCGGCTGGACTGGGCCTTGAGGATCGCCTGGACCTGCTGTTCGCTGGTCTGGTCACGCTGCAAGGTGCGTTCGATCTGCAGTTGTTGCGGGGCGTCGATTACCAGAATTCGCTGGGTCATCGCGTATTGCCCGGATTCGATCAGCAGCGGCGAAACCAGAATCGCATAAGGCGATTTTGCCAGCGCCAGGTGATGGGCGATTTCTTCGGCGATCAACGGATGCAACAAGGCTTCGAGCCAGCGCCGTTGCTCCGGCACCTCAAAGATCAGTTTGCGCAGGGCTGCACGATCCAGCGTGCCGTCGGCCTGCAACACACCGGGGCCGAAGTGTTCGGCGATCTTCGCCAGCGCCGGACGGCCCGGTTCGACCACCCAGCGCGCCGCGTGATCGGCGTCCACCACGTGGACACCAAGATCGATGAAGTGCTGGGCAGCGGCACTTTTACCGCTGCCGATGCCGCCGGTCAGGCCGAGAATCCAGGGTTTTTCCACAGGGGTATTCATTTCAAACCGACAAACTGCCAATAGAAGCCGGTTATTTGACCACCCCAGAGCAAGGCAATCCAGCCGGCAATTGCCAGATACGGGCCGAAGGGGATCGGCGTCGAGGTCTTCTGGTCGCGCAGCTTGAGCAAAATCACCCCGAGCACGGCGCCCACCAGCGAGGACAAGAGGATGGTCAGCGGCAGAATCTGCCAGCCGCCCCAGGCCCCGAGCAGCGCCAGCAGCTTGAAATCGCCGTGACCGATGCCGTCCTTGCCGGTGATCAGCTTGAACAGCCAGAACACCGTCCACAGCGCCATATAGCCCAGCACTGCGCCCCACAGTGCGTCGTGCAGCGATACGAACAGCTCGAAGCTGTTGACGATCAGTCCCAACCACAGCAGCGGCAGCACCAATACATCGGGCAGTAACTGATGTTCGGTGTCGATCAGACTCATGGCCAACAGGCCCCAGGTCAGCACGATCAGCAGGCACGCCGGCCAGCCGAAACCCAGGTACCAGGCAATGAATGCCGAGAGCAGGCCGCAGGCCAGTTCGGTGAGCGGGTAGCGCTTGCTGATCGGGGCGCTGCAACTTGAGCAGCGCCCGCGCAGGAACACGTAACTCAACATCGGGATGTTTTCCCACGCGCGGATCCGGTGGCCACAGTGCGGGCATTGCGAGTGCGGCAGCATCAGGTTGTAGGTGGGCAATGGCGATTCACCGGGCAGGCCCAGTACATCGTGAGCCTGCTGGCGCCATTCGCGCTCGAGCATTTTCGGCAGGCGCCAGATCAATACGTTGAGGAAACTGCCCACCACCAGCCCCAGCAGGAGGGCGGTGAAGACAAAGGCCAGCGGATAGAGACTGAAGAGTTCGTCGATAGGCATGTCAGATCGCTGAGCCGAGTTGGAAGATCGGCAGGTACATCGCCACCACCAGACCGCCGACGATCACCCCAAGCACCACCATGATGAACGGCTCCATCAGGCTGGTGAGGTTGTCGACCATGTTATCCACCTCGTCCTCATAGAACCCCGCGACCTTGTCGAGCATATCGTCCAGCGCGCCGGACTCTTCGCCGATGGCGGTCATCTGCACCGCCATGTTCGGAAAGATGCCGGTGGAGCGCATCGAGAAATTCAGCTGCATGCCGGTGGAAACGTCCTGGCGGATACGCAGCACGGCGCGCTTGAACACCACGTTGCCGGTGGCCCCGGCCACCGAATCCAGCGCTTCGACCAGTGGCACGCCGGCCGCGAAGGTGGTCGACAGGGTCCGGGCAAACCGCGCCACGGCGGACTTGTACATCAATGTGCCCACCAGCGGCAGCTTGAGAAACCAGGCGTCGCGCCGGTCGCGCAGGGCCTGGGATTTTTTCAGGGCATGGCGGGTACCGAAAAAACCGGCCACCAGCAAACCGAGAATTGCCCACCACCATTGCTGCATGAATTCGGACAGGCTGATGACCATCAAGGTGAAGGCCGGCAGTTCGGCACCGAAGCCGGAGAATACCGCCTGGAACTGCGGCACTACCTTGACCAGCAGAATCCCGGTGACCACCGCCGCCACCAGCACGACGGCGGTCGGGTAGGTCATGGCCTTCTTGATCTTGGCCTTGAGGCTTTCACTCTTTTCCTTGTAGGTCGCAACCCGCTCCAGCAGGGTGTCGAGGGCGCCGGACTGCTCGCCGGCATCCACCAGGTTGCAGTACAACTCGTCGAAATATTGCGGCTTCTTGCGCAGCGCGGCGGCGAAACTGTTACCGGCGGCGACCTCCTGTTTCTCCTCGTCGACCAGTTTGCGCATGGCCGGGTTTTCGAAGCCTTCGCCGATGATGTCGAACGACTGCAACAGTGGCACACCGGCCTTCATCATGGTCGCCATCTGCCGGGTGAACAGGGCAATGTCCTGGGCCTTGATGCGCTGGCCGAAGCTCAGTAGCGAAGCGGACTTCTTGCGTACCTTGCCGGGGTTGATGCCCTGCTTGCGCAATTGGGCCTTGACCAGCGCGGGGTTCTGGCCGCTCAACTCGCCGGTCACCTTGCTGCCTTTGCGGTCCGTGCCTTCCCAGGCGTAGACGCTGATTTTTGCTGCCTTGACCGCCATGTTCAGTCCTTGGTGACCCGGTTGATTTCTTCAAGGCTGGTAATGCCTTGCATGGCCTTGATCAGGCCCGATGTGCGCAGGTCGTTGAATCCGTCCCGACGCATCCGGGCATCGATTTCCAATGAATTGCCCTCGGCCATGATCAGCCGTTGCAGCTCGGGGGTGTTCTTCACCACTTCATAAATCCCCACGCGTCCCTTGTAACCACCGTTGCAGTGATCGCAACCGGCGGGCTCATAGATCGTGAAACTGCCGATGCGTTCCTCGGGGAAGCCTTCCTTGATCAGGGTCCCGCGGGGGATCTCGATGGGTTTCTTGCAATGGCTGCAGAGTTTTCGCGCAAGACGCTGGGCAATGATCAGGCTCACCGAGGTCGCAATGTTGAAGCCGGGAATGCCCATGTTGTGCAGGCGAGTGAGGGTTTCCGCCGCGCTGTTGGTGTGCAGGGTGGACAATACAAGGTGCCCGGTCTGGGCGGCCTTGATCGCGATTTCGGCGGTTTCGAGATCGCGGATCTCGCCGACCATGATCACGTCCGGGTCCTGACGCAGGAACGAGCGCAGGGCCTGGGCAAAGTCCATCCCTTGGCGCGGATTGACGTTGACCTGGTTGATGCCTTCCATGTTGATCTCCACCGGGTCTTCGGCGGTGGAGATATTGATGTCGACGGTATTGAGGATATTCAGCCCGGTGTACAGCGAGACGGTCTTGCCCGAGCCGGTGGGACCTGTCACCAGAATCATGCCCTGGGGCTGTTTGAGGGCGGCCATGTACAGGTCTTTCTGCTCCGGCTCGTAGCCGAGGGCATCAATGCCGATCTGGGCGCTGGAGGGGTCGAGGATTCGAATCACCACTTTTTCGCCCCAGAGGGTGGGCAGGGTGTTGACCCGGAAATCGATCGACTTGCTTTTCGACAGACGCATCTTGATCCGCCCGTCCTGAGGTTTGCGTCGTTCTGAAATGTCGAGGCTGGCCATGACCTTCAGCCGCGCGGCAATACGCCCGGCGAGCTGAATCGGCGGCTTCGCCACCTCCCGCAGAATGCCGTCGGTGCGCACCCGCACCCGGTAGTTTTTTTCGTAAGGCTCGAAGTGCAGGTCGGACGAGCCGCTCTTGATCGCGTCCAGCAGCATCTTGTGAACAAAACGCACCACCGGGGCATCGTCGGCATCGATGCCGCCGAGCGTGTCCTGTTTGCTGTCGTCGACCGACTCGATGTCCAGCCCGTCGAGGTCGACATCGGCCATTTCCTCCAGTCCGGTGGCGTGGGTGTCGAAGAATTTTTCGATGGCGTCGGTGAGCTTGTCGTCCTCGACCAGAATGGCTTCGGTGCTCAGCCCGGTGCTGAACTGGATGTCATTGATCGCCTGATGATTGCTCGGGTCGGAAATCCCCACGAACAGTTTGTTGCCGCGCCGCCAGAGGGGCAGGGCGTGGTGCTGGCGCACCAGTTTTTCGCTGACCAGGCCCTTGGGCTGAGTTTCCCTGTCGAGACAGTTGAGGTCGAGAAATGCCATGCCGAAATGCTCCGAGGCAATCTCGGCGACCTGCCAGCTCTTCACCAGTTTGTTCTGCACCAGGTAGCTGACCAGCGACAGGCGATTGCGCTGCGCCTGTTGCCAGGCTTGCTGGGCACTCTTTTCCGTGAGCAATTCGGCCTGGACCAGTTGTTTGGCCAGACCGCTCAGAGCGATGTCATTCATGGGGTTTCCACGTGCTTGCCGTTCATGACTTATAGCCTAGTCAAGTGACAGCGCCAAACACGCGGGGTGCAGGTGACAAAAAGTGTCAGATAGTGCGGCTACGGGGTGTAGGAAACGGCACGGCGTCCGGATGATGCCCGGCAGACCGGGGCTGCAAGCGCTTGGCACGGGCTGTGCTGAGTACTTTCCAGATCATGAGATTCCGACTCATGCATGGAGCGTGTCTATGAACAAACAACAAGGTTTCACTCTGATCGAGCTGCTGATCGTCGTTGCGATCATCGGTATTTTGGCCACTGTGGCGCTGCCCCAGTATTCCAAGTATCAGGCGCGGTCGAAGGTGACGGCGGGGTTGGCCGAGATCAGTGCGATGAAGGTGCCGTTCGAGGACACCATCAACCAAGGTACCGCTCCGGATATAACCAATGTGAATGGCGGTACAGCCGCCACCTCCAACTGTACGTTGACGGTTACAGGCACCGCGGCGACTGGCGCTGGCACCATTACATGTACGCTGGTTAATGCACCAGGTCCGGTGCTGGGTAAAACCATTACGCTCACCCGCTCTGGCGCGGCCACCGGTGCCACGTCGGGTGTCTGGACATGTGCTTCTACGGTCAACAATGAATACGCGCCGAGAGGTTGCCCTGGCAGCGGCGCTTGATTCTCAAGCGATACAGCAAGAGATGCCCTGCTTTGCGGGGCATTTTTTATGGCGCGAGACTTCACAAAAGCTTCAATAATTTCAGGGTGTTAGGAACTTTCCGAAAAGCCGCAACTTGCATGTAAATATTGGCCATGTCATGCAAATTGCATGATTCCGGAAATTTCTGTTTTGGTTAACTTGTTGAATTTAAAGGATATTTTTAATTCGAAAAAGTTGGCACAGTGTTCGCAATTACCTCGGTAACCCTGCTGACAAGACAACCAGCAGACTTTCCAGAAAAACAGGAGTTACTCGTATGAAGAAGTTCGCTATCACTGCCGCTGCTGCTACCGCGCTGACCCTGACCATGGCCTCCGGTGCATTTGCTCAATCGACTCAGACCACTCAGGCGCCAATGACCCTGGCTGCCGGTGAAGTCACCAAGGCTAAAGAAGCTACTTCCGATACCTGGATCACTACCAAAGTCAAAAGCGACCTGGTAACCGAAAAAGGCATTCCTGGTACCGACATCAAAGTCGAAACCAACAAAGGTGTGGTTTCCCTGTCCTCTGACGTAGCGATCACCGAGGCTCAGAAAACCACCGCCGTGAACATCACCAAGAAAATCAAAGGCGTGAAAGCGGTCTCCGCTGACGGCCTGAAAGCCGAGTAAGGCAAGACTTCTCGCCTGGACCGGGAGAAGACGCGACAGGCGGGCCGAGCAATACGTCTGCCGCACTTTAGAGTTCATGCGAACGGCCACACGGATTGTGGCCATTACAGGCCCCGGCACATGTGTCGGGGCCTGTTCTATTTCAGAGGAGGAAAAAGCGCGGAGGTCAGTTGCCGCGTTTGCTGTTGATCTGCTTCAGGCGACTGCCTTCAAAGCGCAGGTATTGATACATGCCGTTGCTCGGGCCGTAGGTCCATTCCTCGACCTGAAACTCTTCGCGACGGTTGGCGCTGCGTTTGTAACCGAGCAGATCGCGACTGACCGGCTCGCCGCATTTTTGCAGCACCTCGCTGGCACGGTCGCCTAGGCTCACCAACTGGCTGCCGCAACGCAGGGTATCGGACGCCGCAGCCTGGCTGGCGATCAACGTCAGCCCCAGTGCAGCCAGCCATTTGCAGTTCATCACTCGGCATCCAGATGCATTTGCGTCACCACGCGGCCGTCGCTCTCCGCTTCGCCGAGATTGGCGTCGATGAAGTACACGCGATCGTCGGCCAATTGGCCTTTGTCCACCAGGTAGTCCTTGATGCTGCTGGCACGGTCCTGACCGAGCTGGCGCAGCAGCACATCGCTGGAACTCCAGAACTTGATCACGTCGGCGCGCATTTTCGCGGTGCGCTCTTCCTTGCCCAGATCCTTCCATTCGGCCGGTGGCTGGGTTTTCAGGCGAGTGCGATAGATGCCCTCAAGCAGCGGGCCTTTTTCGTTTTCCGGTACCTGGATCAGCGAAGCCTGAGCCGGCACCTTGTCGCCGCGGCGCTGGAGCATCTTGTAGTAGTTGTACTGGTATTCACGTTCCAGGCGCTGTTCGGCGAGCAACGGGCCATCACTGCTTTTTGCCGCCGTGCCTTCGATTTCCAGGCGCAGGGCGGGACGCTCCTTCAGCGCTTGTGACAGTTTCACCAGCGCCGCTTCGGCATCTTTGCTCAGGTCGCTGGAACCCGGTGCGAAGGACACGGTGCCGAGGTCTTCCGAGCCGCCACCGCTGACAAGACCGCCAATCAGCTTGAACGGTGCGGCGGCGGCCTTGACGATCAGGTTGCGCAGGGTCTGCCAGACAATCGGCATGACGCTGAATTGCGGGTTGTTCAGGTCACCGGTGACCGGCAGTTCGATGGAGATCTTGCCATCGACGTCCTTGAGCAGGGCGATCGCCAGTTTCAGCGGCAGGCTCACGGCATCCGGGCTGTCGACTTTCTCACCCAGTTGCAACTGCTCGACCACCACTTTGTTCTCGGCCTTGAGCTGGCCTTTGGTGATCAGGTAATGCAGGTCGAGGTTGAGCCGGCCCTTGCGGATCCGGTAGCCGGCGAACTTGCCGGAGTATGGCGTCAGGGTTGTCAGCTCTACCCGTTTGAAGCTGGTAGCAATATCGAGGCTGGCCATCGGGTCGAACGGGTTGACCGCGCCCTTGATGGTCACTGGCGCATAGCGGTCGACCTTGCCCTTGATGTCGACACTGGCCGGTTTCGCCTGACGGCTGTCGATGGTACCGATCTGGCCGTTGAGCTGCTGAACGGCGGTGGCGAAGTTCGGGGTCAGGCTGAAGTCGGCGAAGTTGGCCGAGCCGTCGTTGATCGCGATGCCGCCGATGTGAATACCCAGCGGTTTGTCATTGCTCGCCGGTTTCGCCGCGGCGGTCTTCGCCCCGGAATCGGCCGGCTGCGGGATCAGCAGGTCGTCGATGTTGGTGGTGCGGTCATCGTTGATCATGAACCGTGCATACGGCTGGAACAGGTTGACCCTGTCGATCGACAGGCTGTCGCCGTGCTGATAGTTCAGGCCTTCGACCACCACCTGCTGCCATTTGAGGAAATCGCGGGTTTTCAGGGTGTCGAGGGTGTGCAACTGATCGATCTGAGCACGACCGGTGACGCTGAGGGCCAGCGGGTCAGTGCTTTTCAGGTTCACTTTGAGGTCGCTGCCGAGCATGCCGCTGCGCAGTTCGAGACGAATGAACGGGTTGATGTAGGACTGTGCGACCCGCAGGTCGATGTCCTGGGTTTTCACGTTGAGCTGTGCGGTGACCGGGGCCAGGTTGACCACGCCGTCAGCGCTGATCCTGCCTTGCTTGCCAAGGCCGGAGTCGAGCCTGAGGTTGAAGGGCGAGCCGTTGAGGCTGTCGAAATTCTGCAGATCGACGTTCAGCGGCGTGACATCCAGCGTGACTTCCGGCTTCGCCGAGCGGTCGGCCAGATGCACTTTGTAGTCACGCAGTTGCACGTCCTTGACCAGCACTTGCCACGGCTTGCTCGGCGCGGTCGGCTCGGGTTTCGGCGAGTCGGCGGCCGCCGGGGTGCTTTTCGGCTCCGCTGCAGCTTTGGCAGCGGGTTTCGATGGTTGGCTGGCGAACAGTTTTTGCCAGTCCAGTTGGCCGTCCGCTTCCAGCGCCGCCCAGGTTTCCAGTTTCTGACTGCGGATCTTGCCGACCACCACTTGCTGCTTGGCCAGGTCCACCGTGGTGTCGCTGACGTCGAGACGTTCGAGTTTCGCCAGCGGGCGTCCGTCCGGTGCCTTGATGGCGAACGGCGCGATATTGACCGCCACATTGCTCAGCAGCAGTTCGGTTTCCTTGGACAGGTTGAGCTTGTAATCGGTGCTCAGGCTGACGACCCCGTTTTCCAGCACCAGTGGCACGGCATCACGCACGTAGGGCCAGAAGGCTTTCATCTGGCCGTCGGTGATCTTGAGGGTGCCCTCGGAGGCGATCGGGATCAGGCTGAAGTTGCCTTTCCAGTCGATCTGCCCACCGGCCGGGCCGATCGCGACGAGCGTCATGTCGGCGTTGTCTTCGGGCAGGGTGCTGAGGTTTTTCAGCTCGAAGTCGAGCTTGTCGTAAAGAAATTCGATCGGCTCGCTGGGGCGCGCATCCACGAAGTGCAGGTTGCCGCCGGCCAGCTGGATCCGGTCGATGCGCAGCGGAAACGGTTTGGCGTCGGGATCGGCCGGGGTTGGCTCGCTCGCGGGGAGCTTGAACAGGCCGAGGAGGTTGAGCTGACCGTCCTTGGCGAACAGGATCTCGGTCCTGGATTTTTCCAGTTCGATGTCGGACAGATGCAGGGCCTTGGTCCACAGGCTGTCGAGTTGCAGGTTGGCGTACAGACGTTCGAAGCCGACCTGTTCCTTGCCCGGCTCGCCGATCACCAGGCCCCACAGCGTGAGTTCCAGGCTGAACGGGTTGAGTTCGATACGCTGCAGATGCGCGGGGACCGTGGCGTAGTTGGCCAGTTGCTGGTTGGCCACCCTGAGTGCAATGCCCGGCAGAATCAGGAACCCCAGCAGGCTGTAGAGGGCCAGAGCAGTCAACAGGGCGCCAATCGCGCGAATCAATCCTTTGGGCATGTGCGGCTTCATCTGTCTGAATCGGAGTGCCTTGGAGTATGGCACGCGATTCCGGTTCCGAAGCAAATGCCGGCGCTCAGGATTGTTCAGATTTTTCCGTGGGAAATTTCCTGCATTGCTTTTAAAGCTGGAGGATCAGGGTCTTCAGCGGTGGCTGCTGATCCAGCGACGGGAAGTCCCGACCCGGTGTCATCACGCTCCATTCTCGTACCGGTCGCCCGGCTTTTTCGGCGCAGCGCAGCACCTGCTCGCGCCAGTCGTCCATGCTGACTTTCGCCAGATTGTTGCAGCAAATCAGCACGCCATTCTCGGCGGTGGTCAGCAGGGCTGGCTTGAGCAGGCTTTGATAATCACGCAGCAGGTCAACGGTGCCGAAGGCGCTCTTGGCCCATGCGGGTGGGTCGAGCAGCACCAGATCGTACTGGCGCTGTTCGAGGCGCTGATAGCTCGGCAATTTCTGCCCGCGACGCTGGCTGATCGGCAGGCCGGCCAGTTGGCGGATCGCCGGGAAGTAGTCGGACTGGATGAATTCCATGGTCGGCAGTTGCGGATTGAGCTGACCGTTCTCGCGCCCCACCGCCAGATTGCCCTCGGCGAAATCCAGGTTGCACACCTCGCGCGCACCGCCGGCCGCTGCGCTGAGACCGACGCCGCAGGTGTAGGCGAACAGATTGAGCACACTTTTACCCTTGGCGTGATCCTTGACCCAGCCGCGGGTGTTGCGCAGGTCGAGGAACAGCAGCGGATCCTGCCCGGCGTGACGTCCGCGCACGCGATAGTTCAGGCCCCATTCGTGGCCGACCAGATCGGCCAGCGCGGCGTCGTCGGCGCGGTAGACGCTGTCTTCACGATCGATCCGCGAGTTGCCACGGGAGCGGTCGTTGTAGACCAGCAGGGTTTCCAGACCAAGAGTCTGGTTGACCATGGTGTGCAGTTGCAGCAGGTCTTCACGCGCCAGGGTCTGGTGGAAACTTTGCACCATCAGTTGCGGGCCGTAGCGGTCGATGGTCAGGCCGCCGGCACCTTCCTGGCTGCCGTGGAACAGCCGATAGCAGTCGGTGCCCTGACTGTGCAGCTCGGCGAGCAGATCCTGGCGTTGGTCGAGGGCGGCGCGCAGCGCCAGGTTTAAGGAAGACATGCGGGCGCCTTGCTGGAGGGAATCGGGGCGCGGGAGTTTAGCAGCAACTTGGCGGCAAGCGGCGAGCTTCAANCCGCTGCTCCTATTGGTTCAAGCGTTTATCGATCAAGCCCTGCACCACGCTCGGATCCGCCAGGGTTGAGGTATCGCCGAGGCTGTCGAGCTCGTTGCAGGCGATCTTGCGCAGGATCCGCCGCATGATCTTGCCCGAGCGGGTCTTCGGCAGTGCCGGGGCCCACTGGATAAGGTCCGGTTTGGCGAAGCTGCCGATTTCCTTGCTGACGTGGGCCAGCAATTCTTTCTTCAGTTCATCGTTGGGCTCGGTGCCATTCATTGGTGTGACGAACGCATAAATCCCCTGACCTTTGACGTCGTGGGGATAACCGACCACGGCGGCCTCGGCGATGCTGTCGTGCAGCACCAGCGCGCTCTCCACCTCGGCGGTGCCGATGCGATGGCCGGAGACATTGATCACGTCATCGATGCGCCCGGTGATCCAGTAATCGCCGTCCTCGTCCCTGCGGGCGCCGTCGCCGGTGAAGTAGTAACCGGGATAGGGCTTGAAGTAGGTGTCGACCATGCGCTGCGGATCGCCGTAGACGCTGCGGATCTGCGCCGGCCAGCTCGACTTGATCGCCAGCACGCCGCTGCCAGCGCCTTTGATTTCCTTGCCGTGCTCATCGAGCAGCACCGGTTGCACGCCGAACATCGGCTGGGTGGCGCAGCCCGGTTTGATCCGTTGGGCGCTGACCAGCGGGCTGAGCATGATGCCGCCGGTTTCGGTCTGCCACCACGTATCGACTATCGGGCAGCGTTGTTCGCCTACGACGTTGAAATACCATTCCCACGCTTCCGGGTTGATCGGCTCACCGACACTGCCGAGCAATCTGAGGCTTTGTCGCGACGTTTCCTGCAAGGGGCCGGCGCCTTCACGCATCAGTGCGCGCAGGGCGGTGGGGGCGGTGTAGAAGATGTTGACCTTGTGTTTGTCGATCACCTGCCAGAACCGCGAAGTGCTCGGGTAGCTCGGCACGCCTTCGAAGATCAGGGTGGTCGCGCCGTTGGCCAGCGGGCCGTAGACGATATAGCTGTGGCCGGTGACCCAGCCGACGTCGGCGGTGCACCAGAACACTTCGCCATCGCGGTAGTCGAGGACGTACTTGAAGGTCATCGCCGCTTGCAGCAGGTAACCGCCGGTGGTGTGCAGCACGCCCTTGGGTTTGCCGGTGCTGCCGGAGGTGTAGAGGATGAACAGCGGGTCTTCGGCGTCCATCGGTTCCGGCGGGCAATCGTTACTGACGTCGTGCACGGCCTGGTGATACCAGAGGTCGCGGCCTTCGACCCAGTCGACTTTATTCTGGGTGCGCTCGACCACCACGACGGTGCTGACATTCGGGCAACTCTGCAGAGCCTTGTCGACGTTCTGTTTCAGCGGCACGAATTTGCCACCGCGCACGCCCTCGTCGGCGGTGATCACAGTGCGGCAGTCGGCGTCGAGAATGCGGTCGCGCAATGAGTCCGGGGAGAACCCGCCAAACACCACCGAATGAATCGCGCCGATCCGCGCGCAGGCGAGCATCGCGTAGGCGGCTTCGGGGATCATCGGCATGTAGATGCAAACCCGGTCGCCTTTCTTTACGCCACGGCTTTTCAGCACGTTGGCCAGGCGGCAGACGTGGTGATGGAGTTTGCTGTAGGTGATTTGTGTCGATTCGGCGGGGTCGTCGCCTTCCCAGAGGATGGCGGTCTGATCGCCACGCTTTTCCAGATGACGGTCAATGCAGTTGTAGCTGACGTTCAGCTTGCCACCGGCGAACCAGGCGGCTTCGCCGGTCTTCAGGTCATAGCGCTGGACGGTCTGCCACGGTGTGCTCCAGTCGAGGAAGCGTGTGGCCTGTTCGGCCCAGAAGGTGCTGGGGTGTTCAATGGATTCGCGGTACAGGCGCTGGTAGTCGTCCTGACTCAACTGTGCAGCCCGGCGGACGGCATCGGCTTTGGGGAACGTGCTGATATCGAACATGACGGTTCCTTATTCTTGTTGTGCGACAAGGATAAAGATGCGCCGAGAGCGTGGAGGGTTCAATACCTGTAAACAAACACCCCCTCATGGCGAGGGGGTGTATTCAAGGCTGGATCAGCCGCGGTGACGGCCGCGGAAGTAGTTGATCAGGCCCTGGGTGGACGCGTCTTCAGCGGCGGTTTCTTCGCTGCCGACCAGACGGTTGTAGACGCCCTTGCCCAGTTCCTTGCCCAGTTCCACGCCCCACTGGTCGAAGGCGTTGATGCCCCAGACCACGCTTTGCACGAAGACTTTGTGTTCGTACATCGCCACCAATGCACCGAGACGACGCGGGCTGATGCGCTCGACCACCAGGGTGTTGCTCGGACGGTTGCCCGGAATCACCTTGTGCGGTGCGAGTTTCTGCACCTGGTCTTCGCTCATGCCCTTGTCGCGCAGTTCGGTTTCGGCTTCCGGCAGGGTCTTGCCGAGCATCAGCGCCTGGCTCTGCGACAGGCAGTTGGCGTACAGCCACTGATGGTGGTCGGAGACCGGGTTGAAGCTGACGATCGGCACGATGAAGTCCGCCGGGATCAGTTGGGTGCCCTGGTGCAGCAGCTGGTGATAAGCGTGCTGACCGTTGCAACCGACGCCGCCCCAGATCACCGGACCGGTATCGGTCGACACCGCGGTGCCGTCCTGACGTACGCTCTTGCCGTTGGATTCCATGTCCAGCTGTTGCAAGTGCTTGGTGATGTTACGCAGGTAGTGGTCGTACGGCAGGATCGCGTGGCTTTGCGCGCCCCAGAAGTTGCCGTACCACACACCGAGCAGGGCCAGCAGCACCGGCATGTTCTGTTCGAATGGCGCGCTCTGGAAATGCTGGTCCATGGTGTAGGCACCGGACAGCAGTTCCTTGAAGTTGGACATGCCGATGGCCAGCGCGATCGGCAGACCGATGGCCGACCACAGCGAGTACCGACCGCCGACCCAGTCCCACATCGGGAAGATGTTCTCTTCGCGGATACCGAAGGCCACGGCTGCCGCGTTGTTGCTCGATACGGCGATGAAGTGGCGATACAGCTCGGCTTCCGAACCGCCCTGAGCCAGGTACCAGGCACGGGCGGCCTGAGCGTTCTTCAGGGTTTCGAGGGTGTTGAACGATTTCGACGAAACGATGAACAGCGTGGTCTCGGCGCGCAGTTTTTGCGTCAGCTCGTGGAACTCGCTGCCGTCGATGTTCGCCAGGTAATGGCAACGCACGCCTTTCTGGGCGTAGGACAGCAGGGCTTCGGAGACCAGCTCGGGGCCGAGGAACGAGCCACCGATGCCGATGTTCACCACGTCAGTGATCGGCTTCTCGGTGTAACCGCGCCACAGACCGTCGTGGATGCGGCCCACGAGATCGGTGATCTGGTTCAGCACCTTGTGTACTTCAGGCATCACGTTGACGCCGTTGACCGACAGCTTGTCGCCGACCGGGCGACGCAGGGCGGTGTGCAGCGCCGGGCGGCCTTCGGAAGAGTTGACGATTTCGCCATCGAACAGCGCCTTGATCGCGCCTTTGAGATCGACTTCATTGGCCAGACCCACCAGCAGGTTGCGGGTCTCGGCGTTGATCAGATTCTTCGAATAGTCGAGAAACAGTCCGCAGCTGCTGAGAGTGAACTGATTGAAGCGCTGCGGATCGGCGTTGAAGGCTTCGCGCATGCTGAAATCCTGCATGGCTTGGCGGTGATCTTTCAACGCTTGCCAGGCAGGCAGAGCGGTAACGTCATGAGGAGTGCGGTAGTACGCCATCGCTGCGGTTTTCCTTTTTACTTGAACGGCCTTTTGAACACTGAAAAGACCTCCCCGCCATGTTTGGGCGAGGGGGCAACTGCGTCGACACGATTACTTTGGCGCAGGGCGAATACAGTAAACCCAGCGCCGCGATCTGTCTTGGCTTTGTCTGACCTGTTTTCGGTACTTTTTTAACATTGATAACAGACGGGGCCGACAAACGGCGGGTAATGCGAGCAGTCCCTGCTATTGGTGTCGAGTCGAACGGCGGGAGTTTGCCCGATGGGCAGGTGCTCAGCAATACGGTCTGGAAGTGCGTGCAAACGCTGTGGGAGCGGGGGGGGCTCCCACAGCGTTTGCCGGTGTTCAGGCGGGGGTATCGAGATTCAAGTGCAGGTTGTCGATCAACCGGGTGGAGCCTAGGAAGGCCGCGACCAGAATCACCAGATCGCGATCCTCGGCCGTTGCCGGACGCAGGGTCAGGGCGTGGCGGATTTCCAGATAATCCGGACGCAGGCCGGCAGCTTCCAGTTGCTGGCGTTGCGCCTGGATCAGGGCAGGGAAGTCGCGCTCGCCCTGCTTGATCGACTCGGCAATGCTGCTCAGGGTGCGATAGACCACTGGCGCCACGGCGCGCTGTTCTTCACTGAGGAAACCGTTGCGCGAGGACAGCGCCAGACCGTCGGCTGCGCGTACGGTCGGCTCGCCGATGATCTGGATCGGCATGTTCAGGTCGTGTACCAGCGCGCGGATTACCGCCAATTGCTGGAAGTCTTTCTGGCCGAAGATCGCCAGGTCCGGCTGGACCATGTTGAACAGTTTGCTGACCACCGTCGCCACACCTTCGAAGTGCCCCGGACGGCTGGCGCCGCAGAGTCCTTCGGACAGTTGCGGCACGCTGACCCGGGTCTGACCGGCCATGCCGTCGGGATACATTTCTTCGACAGTCGGGGCGAACAGCAGATCGCATCCGGCTTCCAGCAGTTTTTCCTGATCTGCCGCCAGGGTACGCGGGTATTTGTCGAGGTCTTCGCCGGCGCCGAACTGCAGCGGGTTGACGAAAATGCTCGCGACCACAAAGTCCACGCGCTGAGTGGCTTTGGTGATCAGGGCAATGTGGCCGCTGTGCAGGTTGCCCATGGTCGGCACGAAGCCGATGCGCTTGCCTTCACTGCGGGCGCGCGCCACGGCGGCGCGCAGTTCACGTACGGTTTTGACGGTGTTCATGCAGAGAATCCGTGTTCGATCCCGGGGAAAGTGGTGGCTTTGACTTCACTGACGTAAGCCTTCAGCGCGGACTGGATGCTGTCCTGACCCTGCATGAAGTTCTTCACGAATTTTGGCACACGGCCGCTGATCGACAGACCGAGCATGTCGTGCAGTACCAGCACCTGGCCGTCGGTGTCGCTGCCAGCGCCAATGCCGATCACCGGAATCTTCACCGCTTGGGTGATTTCAGCCGCCAGTTCGCTCGGCACGCATTCAAGCAGCAGCATGGCCGCGCCGGCCTGCTCCAGGGAGATCGCGTCGGCGCGCATCTGGCGTGCCTGGTTCTCGTTGCGACCCTGCACTTTATAGCCACCGAGAATGTTCACGGCTTGCGGGGTCAGGCCCATGTGAGCGCAGACCGGCACGCCGCGTTCGGCCAGCAGGCGGATCGAGTCCGCCAGCCACAAGGCGCCTTCGACCTTGACCATGTGCGCGCCAGCCTGCATCAGCAGGGCACTGTTGGTCATGGTTTGCTCGAGGGTGGCGTTGGCCATGAACGGCAGGTCAGCCAGGATCAGGGCATCAGAGTTGCCGCGTTTGACGCTGGCAACGTGGTAGGCCATTTCTGCGGTGGTCACCGGCAGGGTGCTGTCGTGACCCTGCAGGACCATGCCGAGGGAGTCGCCCACCAGCAGCACTTCGACACCGGCCTCGTTGCAGGCGTGGGCGAAGGTCGCGTCATAGCAGGTCAGCATGGTGATCTTTTCACCTTTCTGCTTGAGGCTCTGGAGCGTGGTCAGGGTGATGGCTGGCATGTAAGAAATCCTCGTTCAGGCGCTCTGGAAACTACTGCGAGTAACGCGCGTGATTCGTCATCTATTCAGGCGCACGCTCTTTTGTCGTGCTTATAAGGCCTGGATTGCGCCCTTGTATGCCGGGTTGGCGGCAGCGGGACGCCTATAGTCGTGATGAGGCCTCAGGAAGTCAATTGCATGTGTTACCGCATTGTTACGAGGGGAGTGTTACCGGCGTTACTGATGCGATTCAGCGGGCCGGCGGGCCTGATCTGCGGGGTTTTGTCCTACAAAACCCGGGATTTGGACAGGTCGATGTGGGAGATTCTATGTTGCAGGGGAACCCTGCAACCTTAAATTGGGTTGGTATTCGCTCTGATTTTTCATGAGGGCGAATGCCACCCGGCAAAGCTTACGGGCGAGGATGACCAAAGCCTGAGTTCTGGCTAGACCTCTTGCCAGATAGGATTCATAGAACGGTTTCCAAACAGGGGACCGACAAGCTGCCATAGCTGCATTGTGTGCAAGACGCCGTAATTCTCCGTCACCTTTTTTGCTCAAGTGGCGAGGACTGTGTTTCTTGCCTGAGTCCTTTGCCTTCAAATCCATTCCCAGAAAGGCGATGAACGCATCGGCGCTGGCGAACTCACCTCGCATATACGTAGTTGCCAAGCCCGTTGCCGTGAGTTCACCAATCCCTTCAATCGCTTTGCAGCGTCTGATGTTTTCGCTAATGCCGGCCTCTTGGCTGACTTTGCGGAGTAATTCCTGAATGGCTTGATCAAGCTGTTTGAAATGCTCCAACCCACGGGCCAAAAGATCTTCAAGGAGAGGTTCGTTTGACCAGCTCAGCATGATACTGACTCGGGCCTTCATCAGCTGCGCACGCTTGTTAAGCAGACTTTTCAACACCGTGTAGTGCCGTGGTGGTGGGCTCCAGACCCGCAGCCGGTGCTGTTCACTGGTTAGATAACGCGCCAGAAGACGTGCATCACAAGGGTCGGTTTTTGCACGCTGACCGATGCTTTCGCGGTAATGGCTCACCCGGTAAGGGTCCACGACGTAAACCCGATGCCCCATACCATGGGCCAGTTCGGCCGTGTCCAGGTGGTAGAGATTAGTGGCTTCCAGAGCGATCGAGCTTTGTGCGGGCAAGGTCTTCAGCCAACGACCTACAGACGTGCGGTCATTGTTGATGACCTGGGTAATTTCCAGATCTTCGCGATAAACAACGATTTCGGCCTTGGCCACATCGACACCAATCACCGTTGGCGAGGTAAGGATTGTCATGACGAATCCTCGGAGCTAGGGTTTAAGAGCTTGTCGGGGTCTACCGTAGCGCTGGCTTGCCTCTATCGTCGGTTTTACCGATGAATTCCTTATCGGCGCTTTAGGTAGAAAGGGCGGGACGAGAAGTCTCCCACGGTCCGTACTGGCTAGAGTCGGAATCGAGCTTTTAGTCCCGCCCACCCCTTCAAGTCTAAACATACAAGCG
>NZ_JBQEQA010000029.1:0-76689 GCF_052045815.1 Pseudomonas sp. 22085 | reverse complement strand
CCCGAACCTGCACCAACGGGTGTCCGGTGTCGATGGTCACCGGCGAAGAGCTGCTGACGCTGACCGATGGCGTGCTCGACGGGCTGCTGCCGTTTGAGTTCAGCCGCTTGTATCGCACCAGTGCGGTCGAGATCGATGTCGGGCTGGGGTTTGGCTGGAGTCACTCGCTGGCGCATCGGCTGGAGGTCGATGGCGCTGCGGTGGTCTGGGTTGACCACGAGAACCGGCGCACGCGGTTTCCGTTGCCGAGTGTCGAGCGGCCGGAAATCCACAACAGCTTGTCGCGGGCGGCGATCTTTCTGGGGGATGAGCCGCAGGAGCTGATTGTTGCGCTGGCGGGTGAGGCGGCGCGGTTTTATCACTTTCGGGCTGGG
This sequence comes from Pseudomonas sp. 22085, assembly GCF_052045815.1. Taxonomy (NCBI): domain Bacteria; kingdom Pseudomonadati; phylum Pseudomonadota; class Gammaproteobacteria; order Pseudomonadales; family Pseudomonadaceae; genus Pseudomonas; species Pseudomonas sp. 22085. Next base: position 76,315 of record NZ_JBQEQA010000029.1, on the reverse strand, counting down.
CGTCTGACGGCGGTCAGCGATGCCTACGGTAACCGGTTGCGTATTACGCGGGATCGCCTGGATCGCATTGAGCGCCTCGACAACGGCGCTGGTCGTTCCTTGTTGCTGCGCTATGAGCGGGCGCATCTGGTCGCGGTCGATTATCAGGTTTTTCGGGAGTCTGCCTGGCGCACCGAGCAGACCCTCGCCCGTTATCGGTACGACGCCCGTCATCGATTGATCGAGGCGACCAATGCGGTCGGCGAAAGCGAGCGTTACGACTACGACGACCAGCACGTCATCCTGCAACGGCAACTGGCCGGCGGCGCGAGCTTCTTCTGGGCGTGGGAGCGCGCCGGCAAGGCGGCGCGTTGCGTGCGGCACTGGGCCTCGTTTTCGCAGATGGATACGCGTTACGTCTGGGATGACGCCGGCCGTGTCACGGTGCATTACGTCGATGGCACTGAAGAAACTTACGTCCACGACGACACCGCGCGGATGGTGCGTCAGGTTGCCGCCGACGGTGGTGAGCAGCTCAAGGCCTATGACGCGCAAGGCCGGCTGGTCGCCGAGCAGGATGCGCTGGGGGCGGTCACCGAATACCGCTACGACGATGCCGGACGGCTGATCGCGCTGATTCCGCCGGACGATGCGCCGACGTCCTACGAGTACCGCAATGGTTTCCTGCACAGTCGTTCACGTGGCGATGCGGTGTGGACGTACCGGCGCAATGCCCAGGGTGACATCACCGAGGCGGTCGATCCGGATGGCCATGTCACCCACTACCACCGCGATGCACAGGGGCGGTTGCTGTCGATCCGTTATCCGGATTCGGGTCGGCATGTGTTCGTGTGGAACGACCTGGGCCAATTGGTCGAAGAAAGTCTGCCGGACGGTGGGGTTCGCAAGTTTTCCTACGATGCGTTGGGGCGGCGGACGACGGTTCAAGACGAACATGGCGCGGTCACCCGTCACGCCTGGGACGCCGTTGGCCGGCTGATCCAGACCACCTCGCCGAATGGCGCCACCCGCGCCTGGTCCTACAGCGCCTACGGCCAGATCACCGCCGAGCGCGATGAACTGGGGCGCATCACCCGCTACGAATATGACGATGACCTGCATTTGGTCAGCCGGCGGATCAACCCCGACGGCACGCAACTCCGGTACCGCTACGACCATGCGCAGCTGTTGCTCACGGAAATCGAGAACGAGTCCGGCGAAAAGTACCGGCTGGACTACACGCCCACCGGACTGATCCGACAGGAAACCGGCTTCGATGGCCGGCGTACCGCTTACGCCTACGACCGCAACGGCCACCTGCTGGAAAAGACCGAGTTCGGCGACGACGGCTCGACGCTGGTCACCGGCTATCAACGTGATGCTGCTGGGCGATTGCTGCTCAAGACCCTGCCGGACGGGGTCGAGGTCAGCTACCGGTATGACCGTTTAGGCCGTTTGGTCGGCGTGGATGACGGCCAGGATCACCCGCTGGCCTTCGAATATGACCTGCAGGACCGGCTGGTGCGCGAGCATCAGGGCTGGGGCACCCTGCGTTACACCTACGACGCCTGCGGCCAGCTCAGCCGGATGCGCCTGCCGGACAACAGCAAGCTCGATTATCACTACGCCAAGGGCGGCGCGCTGACCGCGATTGACCTCAACGGCGCCTTGCTCACCCGTCACGTCTACCAGAACGGCCGCGAACAGCAGCGCCAGCAAGGCCTGCTGCTCAGCGAATATGCCTACGATGAACAGGGCCGCTTACGCGCCCACGCCGTAGGCCATCAACGCAGTGCGCTGTACCGTCGCGACTTTGCCTACAGCGCCAACGGCAACCTCGAACACATCGCCGACACCCGCCACGGCCAGCGCAGCTACACCTACGACGCCCTCGACCGGCTGATCCGCGTGCGCCACACCCGCGACGATGTGCCGGAAACCTTCGCCCACGACCCGGCCGGCAACCTGCTGATGCAGGATCGCCCCGGCCCGACGCAGATCAAAGGCAATCGCCTGCAAATGCAGGGCGACCGGCACTACGACTACGACGCCTTCGGCAACCTGATCCGCGAACGCCGTGGCCGTGCGCAAACCCTCGTCACCGAATACCGCTACGACAGCCAGCACCGCCTGATCGGCCTCACCCGCCCCGACGGCACCAGCGCCACCTACCAATACGACGCCTTCGGCCGGCGCATCCGCAAAACCGTCAACGGCCAGACCACCGAGTTCTTCTGGCAAGGCGACCACCTGATCGCCGAAAGCAGCCAGGAACAGCACCGCAGTTTCATCTACGAACCCGGCACCTTCCGCCCATTGGCCATGCTCGACGGCAAAGGCCCGAAACGCGCCTGCCCGTTCTACTACCAACTCGACCACCTCGGCACCCCGCAGGAGTTGACCGACTACAGCGGCGAGATCGTCTGGTCAGCCAAATACAGCGCCTACGGCAAGGTCACCTCGCTGGAGCTCGCGACCGAGGACTACTTGAACCAGCCACTACGGTTTCAGGGGCAGTACTTCGATGAGGAAAGCGGGCTGCATTACAACCGGCACCGGTACTACGACCCGGACGTGGGGCGGTACCTGACGCCGGATCCGGTGAAGCTGGCGGGTGGACTGAACCAGTACCAGTACGTGCCGAATCCGACGGGGTGGGTGGATCCGTTGGGGTTGAGCTCCAATTGTCCGCCGCCGAATAAGCCGGGATGTCCGGTGCCTGGTGATGTCAGTGGCGTCAAGGTTCATGAAGGTGAGCCAGCGCTGCCAAAGATGACTGCGCAGGAGCGGCGGGCGAGGATTGATGAGTTGGCGGAGGCGAACGCGAAGCGTGAAGTTTTGAAACTGGAGAAAAAGTACAAAATGCACACCGTCGCGAAGCATAACCCAGAGATATCTGATAAGGCGCTGAAGCAGAGATCCATTGACGGTAGTCATCCAACCCAAAAAGGTCAGAAAGGTCCAATAAGACCTAGCTCTCAATTTAAAACCTGGTTGCTACAACTTAACGCAATAAATGATGCAGTAACTAGGATGGAGAGAAAGAATCCTACTCCAACAGGCTATACCCAGGATGGAGATCCTGTTATTAGAAAAGAGATGCCTGGTGGAGGTAGAGGCTACAAGCCGAATAAGAAAGATAAAAACAATCCTAAATTCATAAAGGATCTTAATTTTTCAGAGGTTAGGTTTGATCAAGTAAGTGGCAAGCCTTATACGGCTTTTCCAGATTGAGGAGTGACAATATGTTGAGGTGGCCTAAGTTTAATACGCCATTTGAGCCTACAATGCATTATTGGTTGGGTGGGATTTCCGTGTTTGATAGAGAGGAAACTCTCGGGGCAGAATTGTGGGCTTATAATCCAAATGATCAAGGGGATAGAGCTGTAGTTATTCGAAAATATATATTGCGTCGATTCGAATGTTTGACATATCGGCACCGGTTTTTGTTAGTTGAAATGCTGAAAGATGCACTGTTGTTCCCTAGTTTTGACTTTTCATCCTTGTTTAAAAGTGATGATGAAGCGAATATCTATTTGGCTTGGGACGAGACTGAAATCTTTAATTCTAGAGTTTTTTTTGAAGAAATATATGGGGCGGCACTTGAAGAGTGGGAGGTGGATCTGTACCGGGCTGGTTTGGAAGATCAGTCTTTGTGGTAATGCTAATATTCGAAGTTGGCAATTGGATTTGGAGGGCTGGTAATGGTTTCGGTTCTATTTTTTATTAAAGTATTTGTATGTGCTTTATCCTTGGCGATCATGACGGATGTTTTAGCTGATGACGCGGGAGATCTTCTCAGTTTAATGGAGCAGGGGAAGTGTCATCCAGCAGCGGATAAACTTCATAAAGTTGCTTTAACTGGAAATTCGGAAGGACAATTAGCATTTGGATACGCTGCGAGCCAGAACCTCTGCGGAGCGGTTGAATTAGGGGGAAGATACTCCATAGATTGGTTTCGTCTTGCTGCGGAGCAAGGTAATGCTGTTGCGCAAGCCGAACTAGCTAGAAAACTCGTTGGCACGTGGAACGCAAAAAATGAAGAAGAAGCTTTAGTTTGGTATCGATTAGCGGCAGAGCAAGGAAATGCTAATGCTCAATTCGGATTGGCGCAAATGTATGATCGTGGGCGATATGTGTCAAGAAATATACCAAAGAGCGATAGCGCTGCCATGGATTTATATTTAAAGGCTGCAGCGCAGGGACATGTGACCTCATATCTTGTTTTGTCCCAGATTTATCGAAAAGGTCAGCTTGTAGAGAAGGATGAGTCTGCTGAGGCTTATTGGAATAAGAAGGGTGCTGAAAGCGGTGATAGTTATGCTCAAAATAGATTGGCTGATATGTATAAGAATGGGCGAGGAGTTATAAAGAGTGATGTGGAGGCAAGGTCCTGGTATAACAAGTCCGCGAAACTTGGTAGCTCTTATGCTAAAACGAACTTGGCCAAAATGCTCAGAGATGGCGAAGGAGGACCTATTAATACAGATGTGGCGATTCAATTATTTAGAGAGGCTGCGGAAGCAGATGAGCCAAATGCACAGTATGAACTTGGAAAAATATACTTAGAGGGGTTGTTGGGGGTGCGGAGAGATAGGTCTAAAGCCGAATTCTGGATGATAAAGGCTGCAGAAAAATTCCATCCCCTCGCAGTTCTGGAGTTAGAAGAGATGGATTGATTGAAGGAAGTGGATTCGTCGAAAATAGAAAAAAGCGGAAATTTGATAGCGGGTGGTTTGAATTTTATATGGAAAAGTCGTAGTGGCCGCCCCCACTCTGCGAGCAAGCCAGTTCTCACAGGGTATTTTGGGTGTTGGGGGATATTAGCGTTGGCCTATTGTTTGTGGAGCAAGGAGTTCTGGGACGGTAAGGCTATCAATCACATGCACGCTATACCCCGGAACATTCTTCGCATGATGCTTCGCCTGCGAAGCCATCTCTGCCAACTGACTCGCATCCAGCTGCTCACACGCTTCAGGATGCAGATGCACCACGCCAATGGACAATGACAGCAACGGAAACTCCTGACGAATACCCTGGCGGTTCGGCGCAACAAAACATCCAGCCTCAAGATGTTCCGGGCGGTAGAAGCGTCGGCATTGGCTCTGGAAGTCATCAAGCAATTGGTTCAGCCGTTTGCGCCAATCCTCCGGGCCGAGCACCAACAGGAAATCGTCGCCGCCGATATGCCCGACGAAATCGCGGGACGGGTCGACGCGTTCGTTGAGGCATTGCGCCAGACACAGCAACACCTCATCCCCACGCCCATACCCATAGATATCGTTAAAGGGTTTGAAGCTGTCGATGTCGACATAACAAATGACCGACTCGCGCCCCTGTTGCAGCAATCGAGTCAAACATTGCTGAATCGGCACATTCCCCGGCAACAACGTCAGCGGATTGGCATAGCGGGCCTGCTGGATTTTCAGCTCGGTAATCAGTTTGAGCACGTCAATCACCCGGCCCAGGCCCAGGTAGCTGCCGTTGAGGGTGATGATGAAGTCTTCTTCGATGCGTTGCCGGGCGCGGCTGGTGATCAGGCGGCTGACCTGTTGCAGCGACTGGCTCATTTCCACGGCGAGGAAGTCGTCGTTCATCAGGCGGCTGATCGGTTTGCGGGCGAACAGGTCGGTGGCGAACGGTTTGAGCAGCGCATCGGATAACGAGTGACGATGAACGATGCCGCACGGCTGACCCTGTTCGTCGAGCACAGCCAGCGAGTTCAGGTTGGCCTGGCGGCGGAAGGCTTCCAGTACGGTGGCAGTCGGTGTTTCGCGATTCACGGCCGGTTGATCGTTGAGCAGAGCGCTGAGATCGCTGCCTTCATCGTTCAGTGCAACGGCGCTGCTGTCGTGTTTGGGCATCAAGGCGCGGGCATCGCGCGGCGGGTGTTCCTGAGGGCGACCCAGCAGGTAGCCCTGCACCAGATCCACACCCATCTCGGTCAGCACCGCCAACTCTTCCGGCAACTCGATGCCTTCGGCAATCACTTGAGCTCGCGAGGCCTTGGCGATTTGCAGGATCGATCCGACAAACTCGCGCTTCAACGCATCCTGATGAATGCCGTCGATAAAGTGCCGGTCGATCTTCACGTAATCCGGCCGCAGCTCCGACCACAGGCGCAGGCTCGAATAACCGGCCCCAAGATCATCGAGGGCGATCGAAAACCCCATCGCCCGATAGTGATGCAGTGCTGTTTGCAGCAACTGGAAATCATCGATTGGCGTCTGTTCGGTGAGTTCGATCACCACCTGACTCGGTGGAATGCCGAAATCCTGAAGCAGCTGCAGCGTGCGCCCCGGCTGGTGCGCGGCTTCAAGCAAGGATTCGGGAGAGACGTTGAGAAACAGCTTGCCCGGCAATTGCTGTTCGTTGAAACGACGACAGGCGCTCTGGCGGCAGGCGATTTCCAGTTCGCTCAAGCGCCCGGCCTGGCGGGCCACGGCGAACAGGGCAATGGGGGAGTGCAGTGGGCTGTTGGACGGGCCGCGGGTCAGGGCTTCGTAGCCGAGAATGCGCCGTTCGGAGAGGCAAATGATCGGCTGGAACAGGCTGTGTAATCCGCTTTGAGTCAGGATTGAGCTCAAGGCACTCAGCTGTTCGGTCGTGGTCATGGCAATCTCTGGCGATAAAAAAGGACCGGGAGCGTTCTCGATGAAGAGAACCGCTCCCAGTCCTTTATTGCACGACAGAATGATGACTGTTTGATGACGATCCGGGGATCGTCAGCATTAAATTGCCATCACCTTACTTCTTTGCGACCTGGTTGCTCAGCTTCAGGTAATCCAGCAGCACGCGCCCGGTCTCGCTCAGGTAGGCGTCGTCTTCCGGTTTGACCTTGTCCGGCTCGGCGGCTGCCAGGGCGTCGTCGTCTTCTTTCTTCAACTCTTTGAGCGGTTCTTCGCCTTTGGCCTTGCGACGGATGTTTTCCATCGCCAGTTGCTTGGCGTCGATGTCGGCGTGCTGGGCACGGCGTTCGGCTTCATTGAGGCTGACGGTTTTCTCTTCCAGCAGCTTCTGCGCCAGGGCCAGCTTGTCGCGGATGAACACGAACTCCGCGTCCTTGGCGGAACGGGTGTCATGCTCGGATTTCAGCTGGGCCAGGTACGGCTTGAACGGATCGCTCGCCGGTTTGATCGCCGCACGGATGGTGTCCCACGGCATGGCTTCCGGCAGGGCGCTTTCGCCGATTTCCTTGGTGTCGATGATCGACGGGTAATCGATGTCCGGCAGTACGCCCTGATGCTGGGTGCTCTGGCCGGAAACCCGGTAGAACTTGGCCAGTGTCAGTTTCAGTTCGCCATGGTTCAGCGGCTGAATGGTCTGCACGGTGCCTTTGCCGAAGGTCTGGCCACCGATGATCAGCGCACGGTGGTAGTCCTGCATGGCGCCGGCGAAGATCTCCGAAGCCGAGGCGGACAGGCGGTTGACCAGCAGCGCCATCGGGCCTTTGTAGAACGCGCCCGGGTTTTCATCCTCAAGTACATCGACCCGGCCATCGGCGTTACGCACGAGCACGGTCGGGCCCTTGTCGATGAACAGGCTGGTCAGCTCGGTGGCTTCCTGCAGGGAACCGCCGCCGTTGTTGCGCAGGTCGATGACCACGCCGTCGACTTTCTCTTTCTGCAGTTCGGTCAGCAGTTTCTTGACGTCGCGAGTGGTGCTCTTGTAGTCCGGATCGCCGGCACGGAAGGCCTTGAAGTCGAGGTAAAACGCCGGAATCTCGATCACGCCCAGCTTGTAGTCCTTGCCGTCCTGTTTCAGGTTAAGCACGGACTTCTTCACGGCCTGGTCTTCGAGCTTCACCGCTTCACGGGTGATCGGCACGATCTTGCTGGTCTGGTCGTTCGGCGCATTGCTGGCCGGGATGACTTCCAGACGCACCACGGTGCCTTTCGGGCCACGGATGAGTTTGACCACTTCGTCCAGACGCCAGCCGACCACGTCGACCATCTCCTTGTTGCCTTGGGCAACGCCGATGATCTTGTCGGCAGGAGCAACCTGCTTGGTCTTGTCGGCCGGGCCTGCCGGCACCAGACGCACGACTTTCACCTGATCGTTGTCGCTCTGCAACACGGCGCCGATGCCCTCGAGGGACAGGCTCATGTTGATGTCGAAGTTCTCCGCGTTATCCGGCGACAGATAGTTGGTGTGCGGATCGTAAGACATGGCGAAGGTGTTGATGTACGCCTGGAAGATGTCTTCGGCGCGGGTCTGGTCCAGACGCGCCAGTTGATTCTTGTAGCGTTTGGTCAGGGTTTCCTGGATCTGCTTCGGCTCTTTGCCGGCGATCTTCTGCCGCAGCACTTCGTCCTTGACGCGTTTGCGCCACAGGTCATCGAGTTCGGCGGTGGACTTGAGCCACGGAGCGTCCTTGCGATCGATCAGCAAGGTTTCCTTGGTGGTGAAGTCCATCTTGTCGACGCCTTTGTTCAGCTCGGCAAGGGCGAAGTCCAGACGCGCCTTCACGCGATCCAGATAGCGCTTGTAGATGGTGAACCCGGCGTTGAGGTCGCCGCTCTTGAGGAAGTCGTCGAACTGGGTCTTCCACTTGTCGAATTCGGCGATGTCGCTGGCCATGAAATAGCTGCGCGACGGGTCGAGCAGCTTGATGTAGCTGTCGTAGATGATCACCGAGCGCGCATCGTCGAGCGGCGGCTTGCTGTAGTGGTGACGCTTGAGCAACTCGACGACGTTCAGACTGGCGATCACTTCGTCGCGATCAGGCTGTAACTTGTCCCAGCTGTTGGCTGCGAATGTGGTGCCCGACACCGGCAACAGACCGATACCGATGAAAAGAGCGAGGGCGGTGCTGGGGAGCAGATGCTTCATGCTGATTCGACGCGGGGACAATTGATAACGCATATTAGGCCGTCTTTGAAGTCGCCGGTACCTCTACGCTCTGTACGATAACTGCTGTTCAGCGTTCGTTCAGACCCCAGGGCCGGTCGCATAATGCAAAAAGCCCGGCGCTACAGCTTCGGGCTCAGTCCAGACTCACTATGGAGGCACTGTGAAGGCATTGCAAGGCGTTGAAGGTCAAGTGGCATGGGTTGATGAACCAAGTCCTACATGTGATGTAGGACAAGTTCGCATCCGGGTGGCGGCAGCGGGCCTCAATCGCGCGGATTTATTACAGAAAGCCGGACTTTATCCACCCCCTCCAGGTGCCAGCCAAGTGCTGGGTCTTGAATGCTCCGGGGTGATCAGCGAGGTCGGCGCGGGCTCGTCCTGGCAGGTCGGTGACCGGGTCTGCGCCTTGCTGGCCGGGGGCGGGATGGCGCAAGAGGTGGTCGTCGACGGACGGCATGTGCTGCCGGTTCCGGAAGGCGTGTCGCTGATTGAAGCGGCGGCGTTGCCCGAGGTTTACGCGACCGTCTGGCTGAATGTGTTTCAACTCGCTGCGCTCAAACCGGGTGAGAAAGTTCTTCTGCACGCCGGAGCCAGTGGCATCGGCTCAGCCGCCATTCAACTGTGCAAGGCTTTCGGCAATCCGTGCTGGGTCAGCGTCGGCTCGGCCGAGCGGCTGGCCTACTGCGAATCGCTGGGTGCCCAGGGCGGGGTGGTGCGCACCGACGATCTGGAAAGCCTGCGGGATTTCGGGCCGTTCGATGTGATTCTGGATCCGGTGGGCGGCAATTATTCGGCGTTGAATCTGAAGTTGCTGGCCCAGGACGGACGCTGGGTGCTGATCGGTCTGATGGGCGGCCGTGAGGCAAAACTGGATCTGGCCCAGGTGCTGGCCAAGCGCGTGCAACTGCTGGGCTCGACCCTGCGCAGCCGTGACGATCAGTTCAAGGCCGATCTGTTCAGCGATCTGAGCCAGCACGTGTGGCCGCTGTTTTCCGAAGGGCGCCTGAAGGCGCAACTGGCCAAGGCGTTCCCGATCAAGGATGCCGAGGCTGCGTTTGCAGAACTTGCGAGCAACACCGTGGCAGGGAAGCTGGTGCTGGTGATCGACGAAAGCCTGAGCTGATCATCAATGCTTGTGGGAGCAGGGCTGCTCCCACAAGACCATCGCTTACTTCCAGAGGTGGATCGGCCAGCCGGACTTCTCGGCCTCTGCCAGCAACACCGGATCCGGATTGACCACATGCGGGTAATCCACCTTCAGCAGCAGCGGCAGGTCATTGCGTGAGTCGGAATAGAAACTCGCGCCCTCAAGATTTTCCTCTTCGGCATCCAGCCATTCCAGCAAGCGGGTGATCTTGCCTTCGCGGTAGGTCAGCGTGCCCACGGTGCGGCCGCTGTACACGCCATGCGCCACTTCCAGTTCGATTCCCAGCACCTCGTCGATGCCCAGCCGATCGGCAATCGGTTTGACCAGGTGCGTGCCCGAGGCCGAGATCACCAGAATCCGGTCACCGGCCTTGCGATGGGCGGCGATGGTTTTGGTGGCGTCGCTGAAGATGATCGGCTCGATGAAATCTTCAACCCATGGGCCAACCAAGTGCTCGACTTCCTCCGGGGTGCGACCGATCAGCGGTTCGAGGCTGAAGTCCATGTAGTCTTCCATGCGCAACTTGCCATGGCTGTAGGCGTCCATCAGCTCGTTGTTCCGGCGCATGAACGACTCGGGATCGACCCAGCCCAGGCGCCCCATCTGCTCGCTCCAGAGCGTGGCGCAGTCGCCGTGGATCAAGGTTTCGTCCAGATCAAAAATTGCCAGGGCCATCGGTTCTCTCCGAGAACAGCTGCAAGCTACAAGCTTCGAGCAGCAAGAATTGGAATCAGGTATGCCGCAGTCTACAGCTTGAAGCTTGTAGCTCGAAGCTTGCAGCTGTTTTCAAGCTACCTCACACAGGGCGGTGGGATCGATGGAAAGCGACAGGCGTTGGCCGTCAGGATGCAGATCCGCCGCCGAGCGGTTGAGTACATCCACCACCAGTTCCACGCCCCGGGCTTCGACGCGGTAGCGAATCACGTTGCCCAGCAGGCTGTGGCTGCGGATTTGCGCGTCGGGCTCCCCGTTGAGGCTAAGTTCGATGGCCTCCGGGCGAATCGCAATGCGGTGGTTGATCGGCCGCTGCAACAGTTTCGACGCACTCTGCGCATCCAGCAGGTTGTAGTTGCCGATGAAGCCGGCGGCGAATACGTCGACCGGGGCGGTGTAGAGGGTTTCGGCGTCGCCGCTTTGTACGATCTTTCCCTGATTCATCAGGAAAATGCGGTCAGACATGGTCAGGGCTTCTTCCTGATCGTGTGTGACGAAAATCGTTGTCAGGCCCAGTTCGCGCTGGATCTGACGGATCTGTTCGCGCAAGTGTTTGCGAATCCGTGCATCGAGGGCCGACAGCGGTTCATCCAGCAGCAACAGGCGCGGACGGGTCACCAGCGAGCGGGCGAGGGCGACCCGCTGGCACTGTCCGCCGGACAGCTGATGTGGATAGCGACTGGCGAAATCGTTGAGTTCAACCAGTTTCAACACTTCGGCAACCCGCTTGTGGCTGTCGTCGGCATTGACCTTTTGCATGCGCAAACCGAAGGCGACGTTCTGTTCGACGGTCATGTTGGGGAACAGCGCGTAGCTCTGGAACACCATGCCGATCCCGCGCTTCTGCGGTGTTAGCGGCACGATGTCGACACCATCGAGCAGAATCTTGCCGCCATCCACCGGCGTCAGCCCGGCGATGCAACGCAACAGGGTGGATTTGCCGCAACCGGACGGGCCGAGCAGGGTGACGAATTCACCCTTCTGGATTTCGCAGTTGATGTCGCTGAACACCGTGGTGCCGGCGTAGTTTTTCTGAAGGTGTTGGACGCTGACATAGCTCATTCGCTTTTGTCCTTGTTCAAGATGTTGGCTACCCAGGTCAGGACCAGCACGAAAAAGAAGTAGGAGATCACCAGCGCACTGGTGAAGTGGCCGCTGCTGTTGCGCATGTTGTTGAGGTAGACCTGCAGGGTTTCGTAGCGGGTGCCGACCAGAATGTTGGCGAACACGAACTCACCGAACAGGAACGAGAACGACAACAGCAATGCGATCATCAGGCCCTTGCGCAGGTTCGGCAGCACCACCAGGAAAGCTGCCTGAAAGGTGCTGGCGCCGAGCAGTTGGGCGGCGTCCATCAGGTCACGCAGGTTGATCGCTTGCAGGTTGTTGGTGATGGCCCGGTACATGAACGGCAGCGCCACAGTGAAGTAGCAACCGATCAGGATCCACGGCGTGCCGACCATCGCAAACGGTCCGGAACCGTAGAGCTGCAACAGCCCCACCGACGACACCACCGGCGGCACTGCGAAGGGCAGCAGGATCAGGATGTTCATCAGCGCATCGAGTTTCGGGAAGTGGTAATGCACCACGAACAGCAGCGGCAGGATCAGCACCACCGAGAGGATCAGCGCCCCGACGCACACCAGCAGCGACTGGCCGAAGGCGTGAAGAAAGCGCGGATCGCTCCACAACTGGATGTACCACTTGAGTGTGAAACCGCTGGGCAGGATGGTGGCCGACCAACTGCTGGCAATCGAGTAGATCAGCGTGCCCACCAGCGGCAGCAGCAGGATGGCGAACAACAGATAGACCACGACGCGGTGGTAGACGCCGGCCGGGCCGGATTCAGCGCGAGACATGGTAGCTCCTCTTCAACAGCAGTTGGTGCACGACAGTCACCAGGGTCATCAGCGCCACCAGCACCACGGCCAGGGCGCTGGCCAGGTTCGGGTCGAGGGAAATGTCACCGGAGACCATCGCCGCAATCCGGATCGGCAATACGTTGAAGTTGCCGGTGGTCAGGGCGTAGACCGTGGCGTAAGCGCCGAGGGCGTTGGCCAGCAGGATCACGAAGGTGCCGAGCAGGGCCGGGGTCAGTACCGGCAGACCGATGTGGCGCCAGAACTGCCAGCTGTCGGCGCCGAGCAGTGCGGCGGATTCGCGCCAGTCTTCACGCAGGGCGTCGAATGCCGGGTACAGCAGCAACACGCCGAGGGGAATCTGGAAGTAGGTGTAGAGGATGATCAACCCGGTTTTCGAATACAGGTTGAAGTCCTCGATGATCCCGGCCTGCTTCAGCATGATGGTGATGCTGCCGTTGAAGCCGAGCAGGATGATGAACGCAAACGCAAGGGGCACGCCGGCGAAGTTGCTGGTCATGTTGGCGAAGGCGTTGACGAAGTTGCGCAATTTTGAATCGACCCGGCGCAGGGAGTAGGCGCCCAGCACGGCGATGATGATCCCGAACACACTCGACCAGAAACTGATTTCGAGGCTGTACTGGATCGCCTGCAGATAGAACTTCGAATTGAAGATCTTGCTGAAGTTGGCAAAGCCCCAACCGAATTCTTCCGATTGCAGGCTGTTGATCATCACCCAGATCAGCGGGGCGATTTCGAACACGATAAAGAACAGTGCGAAAGGCACCAGGCATAGGGCGGCGAGCCATTTGCCGCGAGTCATTGAGTTCACTTGAGCAACTCCCGGCACACAGGTTTGTCGTGGGGCACGCCGAGCAGCTCGCAGACCGTGCCGCAGATGTCGGTCTGCTTCGGTGCGGCATCGGCTTTCAGGCTGAAGGCGTCGCCGAGTACGAACAGCGGAACCTGGCGTTCTTCCGGCAGCAGGCCGTTGTGCGAGCGGTCGTTGTTCATGCCGTGGTCGGCGGTCACCAGCACCTGGCAACCGGCGTCGAGCCAGCCTTGCAGGTAGTCGGCGAGGATGATGTCGGCGCTGCGTGCGCTGTTGCGGTATTGCGGGGTGTCGAGGCCGTGCTTGTGCCCGGCGTCGTCGATGTTCATCGGATGGATCAGCAGAAAATCCGGGGCATGGCGCAGGCGCAGGTTTTCGGCGTCGGCGAACAGGTGCGAGTCCGGATAGTGATCGTTCCAGTAGAAGTGGCCATGCTGGATCGGTAGCGTCGGGTCATCGGTATGACGATCTCTGGCGGCTACGAACGGCGAGCGGTTGTACAGCTCGCTGACCCAGTGGTACGCCGCAGCGGCGGTTTTCAGACCGGCATCGCGGGCGTAGTGATAGATGCTGCGCTGATTGGACAGGCGCGAGACGTTGTTGTGGACGATGCCGCTGTCGATCGGCGGTACGCCCGTGAGGATGCATTCGTAAAGTGGTCGGGACAGGGCCGGCAACTCGCACTCCAACTGGTAGAGCGCGGCGCGTCCTGCGCCAACGTAAGCCTGCAGATGCCCCATGGCGTGACGCGCGACCTCGTAGTTGAGGCCGTCGAGCACGACAAGGATGACGGTGTGCTTCATAGGGGCAAAAACTCCGCGAAACAATAAATCGGAAAACTCGAAATCGACACGGATCCTGTGGGAGCGGGCTTGCCCGCGAAGNCACATTTGTTGAATGTGAAATTGCCATCGCGGGCAAGCCCGCTCCCACAGAGTTTTGCGTCAAACCCTGTTGGGTTTACGGGCTTACTTCATTTCTACGATGACTTCTTCGTTCCACTTCTGCGGCAGGGCCTTGGAGGTTTTCTCCCACGCATCGGCGTCCTTGATCGGTGTGACCTTCTTGTACTGCTCGTTCGGCAGCAGCTTGGCTTTCACGTCTTCCGGCAGTTGCAGGTGCTCGGCGCGGATCGGGCGAGCGTTGCCGCGGGCGAGGTTAGTCTGGCCGGCATCGCTGAAGATGTATTCGCGGGTCAGCTTGGCGGCGTTCGGGTTCTTCGCGTATTTGTTGATGATGGTGGTGTAGCCGGAAATCACCGAACCGTCGGACGGGATCAGCACCACGTAGTCATCCGGGTTGGCCATCTTGGCCTTGTAGCTCAGGCCGTTGAAGTCCCAGACCACGCCAACTTCGATCTCGCCTTTTTCCATGGTGGCGATGGTCGGGTTGGCCATCGACAGGCGACCCTGCTTGGCGATGTCTGCGAACAGCAGCAGGGCCGGCTGAAGGTTTTTCTCGTCACCGCCGTTGGCCAGTGCTGCGGCGAGCACGCCGTTGGCAGCTTGTGCGGCAGTGCTCACGTCACCGATGGAAACCTTGTATTTGCCGCCCTTGAGGTCAGCCCATTTGGTCGGCACTTCGGAACCGTGCAGCAGCTTCTTGTTGACGATGAAGGCGATGGTGCCGGTGTAGGCCAGTGCCCAGTTGCCGTCCTTGTCCTTGGCCCAGTCCGGCACTTGATCCCAGGTGCTCGGCTTGTACGGTTGCACCACGCCTTGCTTGACCGCGATCGGGCCGAAGGCCGCGCCGACGTCGCCGATGTCGGCGGTGGCGTTGTCTTTTTCGGCGGCGAACTTGGCGATTTCCTGGGCCGAACTCATGTCGGTGTCGATGTGTTTCAGGCCGTATTTCCTGGCCAGGTCTTCCCAGGTACCTTTCCAGTTGGCCCAGTCATCGGGCATGCCGACGCTGTTGACGGCACCTTCCGCTTTCGCAGCGGCTTCGAGGGTTTTCAGATCATCAGCCGCCATGGCGGCGGTGCACATGGCAATGGTCGAGCCTAACAGTGTTGCCAGGAAAAGCTGTTTCATTCCGAAGCTCCTTGGTCGTGTTCAACGCTGCGATTGCGGTTTGTGTTGGTCTAGGTCAGCAATACCTGAGCCAATTTAAGGTGGCCGGATGACACTTTGATGTCGGCGATGGGTCGCCCAGCCTTTTCTTTCTCCGGTATCGACGAGTGCCCGGTAAGCGTAGACCACCCGCAAAGTCCCGGTGGACAGGGACTTGGCCGATGTATTGCAAGTTGTCAGGGCGACCGTTCGGTAGTTTTGTCATCTCTCGGTCATCTGCACTGCCTAGGCTTGCAACACGACCAAGCGGCGCTATCGCTGTGCGGTTTTTGCCCCGAAACAGTGCTGGTCTAGTCCAGATAGGTAACGTTGATGCGCGATGAGGCAACAAAAGCGGTGACAGCGATTGGCCAGATCCTTCAGGAACAACTCGACCATGGGTTGCTCGCAGCGGGGAGCAAACTGCCAGCGGAGCGCAAGCTCAGCGAGTTGTTCGGCACGACCCGGATTACGGTGCGTGAAGCCTTGTTGCAGCTGGAGGCGCAGGGCCAGATTTATCGCGAGGAGCGTCGGGGCTGGTTCGTGTCGCCGCCGCGTCTGGCTTACAACCTGATGCAGCGCAGTCACTTTCACGCGATGGTCAGTGCGCAGGGGCGGGTGCCGTCGACCGAGGTGATTTCGGCGCGCTTGCAGCCGGCGTCAGCAGCGGTGTGTGCGTGGTTGCAGTTGCCGGCGTTGTCGAGCGTGATTCAGATTTGCCGGTCGCGGCGGATCGATGGACGACTGGTGTTGTATGTGGAGCATTATCTGAATCCGCAGTTTTTTCCGGGGATTCTTGAGTTTGATCTGAATCAGTCGATTACCGAGCTGTATGCGCGGCATTACGATTTGCACTATGGGCGGGTGCGGTTCGAGATTGTGCCTACGTCTTTATCGGTCGATGCGGCGGCGGCGTTGCGGGTGTCGGTGGGGAGTCCGGGGTTGAGGATTGCTCGGGTTAATTATGATCAGTTTGGGCGGTTGATTGATTGTGATCTGGAGTTTTGGCGGCATGATGCGATTCACGTTGGGGTTGATGTTGTTTGATCGTTTGGGGTGAATATCCGTTTCTTCGGGTGTTGCGGCTTATGGTTCCGCCCTTACGGCGGGTCACTTTTGGCAAACGCCCCAAAAGTAACCAAAAGGTCTGGGCCCCTGCGTTCGGCCCCTCGCTGTGGCTCGGCGTCCCTTCGTTCCGGGATTCATCCGGGGGCATCGCCTACGGTTTGCTTCGCTGCACCTCCTCTCGATGCATGCGGCTGCGCCGCACGGTCGCTGCGCTCCCACCCCCGGATGAATCCCTCCACTCAGCCGGCCGATGGGGCCGGCACGTCAAGAGCGGAACTCGAGCTAACGCTCATTGTTTTGAGTGGTGGGAGGGCATATGTGTTGCTTTTGCTCTCTGTGGGAGCTGGCTTGCAGCGATGAGGGCCTTGAGGTCGGCCCGATTCTCCGGCCTATTCTTGAGTTTGGCCACCACCACCCGCTGTGATCACTTGCACATTCATCCTCGGCGTCGCCAGGTCCAGGCCGGCTTCATCCAGATGTCGTTTGAGCGACAGATTGAACGCCCGTGAAACTTCCCATTGTTTGATCGGTGCGGTCTTGAATCTTGCACGCAATATCGCGTTGCCGGACTCGAAACTTTCCACGCCCTGAAACTCCAACGGTGACCAGATGTTGCGCCGCTGCAGTGGATCTGTGCGCATTTTCTGGCCGACGTCGCGCATCAGTTTGATGGCTTCGTCGATGCTCATGTTGAACGGCACGGCGACGCGGAAGATGGCGTAGCCGAATTCCCGTGAGTAGTTTTTGATGCTTTTGATTTCGCTGAACGGGATGGTGTGGACGATGCCGTCGATGTCCCGCAAGCGTACGGTGCGGATGGTCAGGCCTTCGACGGTGCCGAGGTGGCCGCCGACGTCGACGTAGTCGTCGATGGCCAAAGAGTCTTCGATGATGATGAACAGGCCGGTGATCAGGTCTGCTACGAGTGACTGGGCGCCGAAGCCGATCGCCAGGCCGATCACGCCGGCACCGGCCAGCAGGGGCGTGACGTTCATGCCCATGTTCGCCAGGGCGACGATCAGGGCGATGATGAAGATCGCCACGAACAGCACGTTGCGGATCAGCGGCATCATGGTTTGCGCGCGGGCGTTGGCCAGGCCTTTGCGTGAACGGGTGAGGGCGTGGTGCACGGCGGTGTCGCTGAGGATCCAGATCAGCCAGGCGAAGATCAGCGTGCCGATCAGGCTGAACAGTTTGACGCTGACGTCGTGGCCTTCGCCTTCGGTGAAGCCGATCAGTGACATGCCCCACACCCGCAGGCCGAGTTCGATGAAGGCCAGCCACACCAGCAAATGGGCGAGGGTGTAGAAGAAGCTTTTCAGACGCTCGGAATACAGCGCGTGGCGTTTCGGCCCGCGTTGGGGTTTGAGGGCGTGGCGGCGGACGAGGCCGTTGATGACCATGCACAACACCAGCAGCACGGTGCAAATCAGCGACTGGCGCAGGGCGGTGCTGGTATCGCCGGCGGAGACGAAGGTGGCGAACAGCGAAATACCCACCAGCACCAGTGCCGGGACGTACCAGAAGGTGCCCAGGATTTCGATGGTGTCGCTGAGGGCGCGGCGGGTCAGGCGGCGGGACAGCGGTTGGTTGCGGATCAGGTGGGCGATCGGCCGGCGGAAGCGCAGGATGAACAGACCGGTCGACAGCGCCGCGAGGACGTTGGCGACTGTAGCGGCGGTGTGGGCCAGGTGCACGCCGAGACCGGCCACCAGTCGCGGATCGCTCAGGGCTTCACCGAACGCGGCGAAGCTGCCGATCAGCCACAGCGGCCGAAAGGCCTGGTGACGCAGGATGTACAGCGCGCGATGACGGTGCGGGCCGTCGAGTACGGAAAAGGCGATCACGCAGATGGCCGAGAAACAGGTGCCGACCACCAGCGCATAAGCCAGCACCATCGCCAGGCTTTTGCCCAGCGACGATGGCAGCGCGTAACTCATGTACACGGTGATGACCAGGGCGATCATCCACGGCCCGAGCTTGCGCAGGGCGAAGCGCAGCATGTCGAGGGCTCGGGGATGTTGCGGCAGTTCTTCAGTCAGACCGAAGCGCATGCGTACCCGATGACCAAGCCAGATCAGCGCGGCGGCGAGCAGGCTCCAGACGGCAAGGATCACGGCGAAGGCGAAGATGATCGGCAGCCATTCGCTGGCCGGCAGCATCAGGCCTTTGAGTTCGTCCTGGGCCATGTCGAATTCGGCAGACCAGCGATTGAGCGGACTGTCGGCGCCAGAGAATTGTTTTTCGAAAGTGGCGAGGGTGCCGCCGATCAGTCCCAGTACCCCTTCTTCCGGGGTGGCCTGGGCTTTTTTCGTGGCATCGCGCAGTTTCTTCAGGTCGGTCAGCAACTGGGCACGTTGCTTGTCGTTTTCCAGCGACTTGATGACTTCGTCCAGCGACTGGCCGAGCGGTTCCTGAGCTTCGGGCTGAGTCTTGCCGGAACCCGTGAGCAGTCCCGGCAGACCGGCGGCGTCGGCAGGTGCCGGCGACATCAGGGTCATCAGGCAGACAAGAAAGAGGCAGGGCAGGGCAAAAAGACGAGCGAACACTAGGCGGTCAACCTCGCAAGGGGCGGATCGGGCGAGTGTACGAGCCCGCCAGATTCAATGCGAGCCGGGCGCGGATTTATTCGTTGAGTTTGGTCAGGATCTTGTAGACCACGGTGGCCAGGATCATCAGCATGCCGATCCACATGGCGAACACACCGGCGTTCTTGTCACGGAAGTTGAAGCCGATGGCCAGCAGAATCATTCCGCACAGGATGGGAATGAGCATGGAGTGAAACGCAGACATCGAGATCATGGCGACAGCCTTGTCGAAAGGGATTATTCAAGTCTAGGTGGGTTTTCGATGGACGGTGCTGATGTGTATCAGAAATGAGCCGGTTCTACAGGTCGAGGGATCGCAGCCAGGCGCTGCGATCCCTGCTGTGTTTTACGGCAATTCGCGACTGGCGTAGAACGCGCTCAGCACTTTGACCAGATGTGCCAGGTCATGGCTGCCACACAATTCGCGGATCGAGTGCATGGCGAAGGTCGGCAGGCCGATGTCGACCGTGCGCACGCCCAGATGGCTGGCGGTGATCGGGCCGATGGTCGAGCCGCAACCCATGTCGCTGCGCACCACGAAGCTTTGCACCGGCACTTCTTCGGCCATGCACAGATGGCGGAAGAAACCGGCGGTTTCGCTGTTGGTGGCGTAGCGCTGGTTGCTGTTGACCTTGATCACCGGGCCGGCGTTGAGTTTCGGGCCGTGGTTGGCGTCGTGCTTCTCGGCGTAGTTCGGGTGCACGCCGTGGGCGTTGTCGGCAGAAACCAGCAGGGACTTCTGGATGGTGCGTACGAATTCATCACCTTCCGGCAGCAGGCGGCGCAGGGTCTGTTCGAGCATCGGGCCGTCGGCGCCGCAGGCCGAACAGGAGCCGACTTCTTCGTGGTCGTTGCACACCAGCACGCAGGTTTCTTCGGTGTCGGCGGTCAGCAGGGCTTGCAGGCCGGCGTAGCACGACAGCAGGTTGTCCAGGCGCGCACCGGCGATGAAGTCGCCATGCAGGCCGATGACCGCAGCGCTCTGGGTGTCGTAGAAACTCAGCTCGTAATCCAGTACCACGTCGGCGTTGAGGCCGTGTTCGCGGGCCAGTTGATCGGTGAGCACCGCGCGGAAGTCCACGCGCTCGTCACCGGCGAACTGCGCGAGAATCGGCGGCAGTTCGGTCTGGGCATTGATCGCCCAGCCCTGGTTGGCTTCACGGTTGAGGTGGATCGCGAGGTTGGGAATGATCGCGATCGGGGCCTTGAAGTCGATCAACTGGCTTTCGACCTTGCCGTCGCGGCGGAAGGTGACGCGGCCGGCCAGCGACAGGTCGCGGTCGAACCATGGCGCGAGCAGCGCACCGCCGTAGACTTCGACGCCGAGCTGCCAGAAGCCCTGGCGCTGCAATTCAGGTTGTGGTTTGACCCGCAGGCACGGGCTGTCGGTGTGGGCGCCGACCAGACGGATGCCGTCGTGCAGCGGCGAGTTGCGGCCCATCTTGATCGCGACGATCGAGGAATCGTTACGGGTGACGTAGTAACGACCATTGGCTTCGGTGTGCCAGGTTTCGCGCTCGTCGAGGCGCACATAACCGGCGGCCTCCAGGCGTTGAACAAGGCTGGCGGTGGCGTGGAACGGGGTAGGGGAGGCCTTGAGGAAGTCGATCAGGCCTTGGTTCAACTCTTCGCGCATAAGAAGCTCCAGACAGCAATGGGCGGGAGTTTAACGCATCGGCCTGATGCTTGGGACATTGTGGCGCGTCAGAAAGGCGCCGGACATTCGAAGCGCAAACGCTCACCGGACTGTGGATGGGTGAAGCTGAGCATGCTCGCGTGCAGGCACAAACGAGGCCAGGCGGCCAGGGCTTGTTCGTGGGCATACAGCCCGTCACCGAGCAGCGGATGACCGATCGACAGCATGTGCACGCGCAACTGGTGCGAACGCCCGGTGATCGGCGTGAGCTCGACGCGGCACCAGTCGCCGCAACGCTCCAGCACGCGCCAGAAGGTCAGGGCGTGTTTGCCGAGTTCGTGATCGACCACGTGGCGCGGCTTGGTCGGCGGATCGTAGCGCAGGGGCAGATCGATGCTGCCGCTGTCCAGTTCCGGCTGACCCCAGCAGAGCGCAGTGTAGGCTTTCTCTGTTTCACGATCGTGAAACTGGCGCGACAGCTCACGGTGGGTGTCGGCGTCACGGGCCAGCAGAATGATCCCCGATGTTTCCCAGTCCAGGCGATGGACGATACGCGCTTCGGGGTAGCCGTTTTCCTGCAGGCGGGTGATCAGGCAGTCCTTGTTGTCGTCGGCCCGGCCAGGGACGGAGAGCAACAGGGTCGGTTTGTTCACCACCAGAACGGCGGCGTCCTGATGAATGATTTGGACGTTGGACAACGGCATTAAAACAGCCTCGTAACAAATGCCAACGGCGGCTCAGGGCCCCTCCGGTGTCGGAAGGGCCCTGAGCCGCCGTCGTTCCTGCCGGATCGACTCAGCGGTCTGGCAGGGTGATGTTGAGTTCCAGAATCGAGCAGCTGCCCTGGCTCTCCAGTGCCACGTGCACGTCGTCGTTGCCGATGTTGACGTACTTGCGGATCACTTCCACCAGTTCCTTCTGCAAGGATGGCAGGTAGTCCGGGGTGCTGCGCTGGCCGCGTTCATGCGCCACGATGATCTGTAGACGCTCTTTCGCGACCGAGGCGGTACTTGGCTTTTTGTTGGCACGAAAGAAGTCAAAAAGGTTCATTACCTACCTCCAAACAGACGCTCGAAGAATCCCTTCTTCTCGACATTCAGGAACCGGTGTTCTTTTTCCTTGCCCAGCAGGCGATCAACGGTATCGCTGTAGGCCTGGCCGGCGTCGCTCTGATCATCGAGGATCACAGGTACGCCCTGGTTGGAGGCCTTGAGCACGGCCTGGGATTCCGGAATGACGCCCAGCAGGCGCACGGCGAGGATTTCCTTGACGTCTTCGACGCCCAGCATCTCGCCTTTTTCGACGCGCTCCGGGTGGTAGCGGGTGATCAGCAGGTGTTCCTGGATCGGCTCTTCACCGCGCTCGGCGCGACGGGACTTGCTGGCCAGCAGGCCGAGCATGCGGTCGGAGTCACGCACCGAGGACACTTCCGGGTTGGTCACGACGATCGCTTCGTCAGCGAAGTACATGGCCAGGTGCGCGCCTTTTTCGATACCCGCCGGGGAGTCGCAGACGACGAACTCGAATTGTTCCTTGAGCTCCATCAGGACTTTTTCCACGCCTTCCTGGGTCAGCGCGTCTTTGTCGCGGGTCTGGCTGGCGGCCAGCACGTAGAGGTTTTCCAGGCGCTTGTCTTTGATCAGGGCCTGTTGCAGGTTGGCTTCGCCGTTCACGACGTTGACGAAGTCGTACACCACGCGGCGCTCGCAACCCATGATCAGGTCAAGGTTACGCAAGCCCACGTCGAAGTCGACGATCACTGTTTTGTGGCCGCGCAGAGCGAGGCCGGTACCGATAGCGGCGCTGGTGGTGGTCTTACCCACACCACCCTTGCCGGATGTAACCACGAGAATCTTGGCCAAGGTGTTTCACCCCTAAGGAAGAAGGACTGTTCAGCCCCTGAAAAACATCTCTAGAAAACTACTGCAGTCGGACAGCCTTGGCTGGAATCCGGCTTTTGGCCTTTTTCCTACTTCGTTTGAGCCGTTTTCGCTACGTTTTAGAGATGCTTGGAAAATGCGGCAGTATCCGTTAAAGCCGAATGATGTTCAACACGTCGCCCGACAGGCTGACCTGTACGCCCGAACCCCACATCGGATCGCGACGCAGGTCCTCGGAAACCTTGTAATGGCCTGCGATGGAGATCAGTTCAGCGCTCAGTTGCTGACAGAAAATCCGCGCCTTGGTGTCGCCCTTGACCCCGGCCAGCGCACGACCGCGCATCGGGCCGTATACATGGATGTTGCCATCGGCGAGAAGTTCCGCCCCCGGACTGACCGAGGAAACCACCACCAGATCGCCACCCTGTGCATATATCTGTTGGCCACCACGTACTGGCGTGGTGATGACGCGGGTCGGTTTGACGGCCGGCTCCGGCGGTTTTTCCGGCTTCTTCGGTGCGACGGGTTCAGCGCTTTCCAGCGGTCGCTCGCGGGCGCCGGACGGCGGCAGTACCGGGATGTCGATGGCGATGGCGGCGGCAATGTCTTCGATGCGGCTGGCGCGGATCGCCAGGGTGCGCAGGCCGTGCTGGCGGCACACACGCATCAGGCCCGGCAGGTCGACTGCGCCTTCACTGGGCGGCAGTTTGTCCAGCGCCAGAACCAGCGGCGCGTTGCTGAAGAAATTCGGTGCCTGGGCGACTTTGGCGGCCAATTGCCGATCGAGGCTGTCCAGGTCGTTGCGGGACAGCTCCAGCACCGTAATGGCGAGCATGCTGCCCTTCAGCTGGAACACGGGATCTTGGTCTTTCGGTTCGGTTTGGCTCATGTCGGCATACAACGGCTTGTCACTAAAAGTGCCGAGACTTATAACGAGAACGCCCGCAGGCCGCAAGCCGGGTCGAACGATGTAGAATGCGCGGCCACTGTATTTACGGAAGCTTTAATGGATCGCCCGCGTTTTCGAAAAGCATTTCTTGCCCCACGCTTCTGGCCGCTCTGGTGCGGCCTCGGGCTGTTGTGGCTGATCGTGCAGTTGCCTTATCCGGCATTGCTCGCCATCGGCCGTTTTCTCGGTGCCCTGATGTATCGCTTCGCCGGCGACCGACGGCGCATCGCCAAGCGCAATCTGGAACTGTGTTTCCCGGAAAAGTCCGCCGCCGAGCGCAAGCGCCTGCTCAAGGAAAACTTTGCCTCCACCGGCATCGCCTTCTTTGAAATGGCCATGAGCTGGTGGTGGTCGCGTCAGCGGCTGGCGAAACTGGCTCACGTCGAAGGTCTTGAGCATTTGCAGAAGGCCCAGCGCGAAGGCAAGGGCGTGATTCTGATGGCGGTGCATTTCACCACCCTGGAAATCGGCGCGGCGCTGCTCGGCCAGCAACACACCATCGACGGCATGTACCGCGAACACAAGAACCCGCTGTTCGACTTCGTCCAGCGTCAGGGCCGCGAGCGGCACAATCTCGACTCGCTGGCGGTGGAACGTGACGACGTGCGCGGCATGCTCAAGTTGCTGCGCGCAGGCCGGGCGATCTGGTATGCACCGGATCAGGACTACGGCGCCAAGCAAAGTATCTTTGTGCCGCTGTTCGGTATTCAGGCCGCAACGGTCACTGCCACCAGCAAGTTCGCCCGGCTGGGCAAGGCTCTGGTGGTGCCGTTCACCCAGGAACGTCTGGCTGACGGCAGCGGTTATCGTCTGGTGATTCATCCGCCGCTGGAAGGCTTCCCGGGTGAGACCGAAGAGGAAGATTGCATCCGCATCAATCAGTGGATCGAAGGCGTGTTGCGTGAGTGCCCCGAGCAATACTTGTGGGCACACCGGCGCTTCAAGAGTCGTCCGCCAGGCGAGCCGAAGCTGTACGCCAAACGCGGTTGATTGACCCATTCCCATAAGCACCACGGAGCGTTGCGATGAGCCCAGCTGAACCGGTCACAGGTTTGATTCTTTCCGGCGGCGGGGCTCGGGCGGCGTATCAGGTGGGGGTACTGGCGGCAATTGCCGAATTGCTGCCGCTGGGGGCGGACAATCCGTTTCCGGTGATCGTCGGCACATCGGCCGGGGCGATCAACGCGGTCAGCCTGGCCAGCGGTGCGACCGATTTTCGCGCGGCCATCGAGCGCCTGACGCTGTTCTGGCAAGGCTTTCGCAGCCATCGCGTGTTGCGCAGCGACTGGCCGGGAGTGATCCACCAGGCCAGTCGTTTTGTCACCCATAGCCTGTTGGGCATGGGCCGGCAAATGCCGGTGGCGCTGCTCAACAGTTCGCCGCTACGCCATCTGCTCAATGAAAAACTGCACATGCCCGGCATCGCCGAGTCCATCGCGCGCAAGCAATTGCACGCAGTGGCGGTCACGGCGTTCGGCTACGAGTCGGGACAGGCGGTGACGTTCTACCAGGGCGGCGGGACCATCGACTCCTGGCTGCGTCATCGGCGCATCGGCGTACCGACACAGTTGTCGGTGGAGCACCTGCTGGCCAGTTCGGCGATCCCGTTGTTGTTCGCGCCGGTGAAGATCGGCGATGAGTATTTCGGCGATGGCGCGGTGCGGCAATCGGCACCGATCAGCCCGGCGCTGCATCTGGGCGCGAGCCGGGTGCTGGTGGTGGGTGTCAGCGGCAACCCGCGCGGTTTCGATCCGGCGCAACCGCTGGAGCGCGCCTATACCGGGCAGCAACCGACGCTGGCACAGATCGGCGGGCATATGCTCAACAGCACCTTCATTGATAGCCTGGAAAGCGATATTGAGCTGCTTCAGCGTCTGAACCAGTTCAGCCGTCTGATGCCTGAAGGTACGCCGACCCGCGCGTTAGGTGTGGCGCCGGTGGACGTGCTGGTGATTTCACCCAGCCAGCCGATCGATGAAATTGCGGCGCGGCATCGCCAGGAATTGCCGGCGGCGTTACGGCTGTTTCTGCGTGGGCCGGGGGCGACCAAGACGAGCGGCGCAGGGGTGTTGAGTTACTTGCTGTTCGAGGCGGGGTATTGCAGCGAATTGATCGATCTGGGCAGGCGCGATGCCTTGGCCAAGCGCGATGAACTGTGCCGGTTTCTCGGGATTGGCGAGGCGCTGGTCCCGGCCTGAGATGTGTGGCGCAGCCATCGCTGGCAAGCCAGCTCCCACAGGTTTTCGGGTGTCCACAACCGCCGTGAACGACACAAAACCAGTGTGGGAGAGGGCTTGCTCGCGAAGGCGTCCTTTCAGACGCCACTGACACCAGGATCAGAAGTGGAACTTCACCAGGAAGCTCGTGGTGCTCTGATCGGTCTTGAAATACTGGCTGTCCTTGATCCCGTATTTGTCCGACCAATAGTCGTACTCGACACCCACATACAACTGCTTCTCGCCAATGCTCAGCGCTTTGCCCAGGTCGTATTTGATTTGTGGATTGAAGTGCAGGTTGGCGTGGTAATCGCCTTTGGAGTTGGAGTCGTTGTCGACCACCCAGTCCATGAAGCCGTCGATCAGGATGTTCGAGTCACCGACCGGAATCGTGTAGGACCAGACCGGGGTGATCTGCCAGACGTTGTCACCGGCGCGGGAACCTTCGGTGTGGCGCTGGTAGAAGTTCAGCTGGAAGTAGTCGAAGCCCGGGATTGCCAGGTCGAAGCCCGGACCGATCAGGTACGACTCGGTATCGCCTTCACCGAACTCGTAAGTCATGGCCAGCAGCACGTCGGTGACCGGACCGAAAGCCAGTTTCTGATCGAAGATCTTGCCGAACGACAGACGCGGGCTGATTTCGCCGTAGTAGGTGTTCGAACCCACACCGCCGTCATCCTTGCCGTTGTAGAAGATCTTGTCGACGAACAGGAAGTTGTCGCCGTACTTCCAGGCATCGGCGTGCTCGAAGGTGACGGTCTGCTGAATGCGCGGGTTGACCTGGAAGTCCTTGCCATAGAGGTAGGTCAGGCTGTTGTTCTGCCATTGCAGCAGGCCGTCGGCCATGGCCTGACCCCCTGCCAGCAGCGATCCCGCAAGCATCAGGCTGGTGCACATACGTTTCATTCGGTTGCTCCCAAAGTAGGTGTTCCACGTTTGTTTTTTTGAGTCGGCGCTCTGGTGTGGCGCCTTTTTTCGTTGCTGCAAAAGTCATCCATACGGTCAGCTTTAGTGCTGTTAGCAAGAGCTGAGCCAAGGCTTTTCGAAAAGCAAAAAAACGCCCGTCGGCTGCTGAAAAACAGTCGATTGAGCGTGTTTTCGGGATGCCTCGGTACCGACCGCGGCCGGGATAAGTTGGCTTTTCGGTCAGAAATTAAATTCGGGCTTTTTTTTAGACCGAATTCAGGAGGCCGCGGAGAATACTGACTCAACGGCCAGGCCTCAAGTGCCCCGCAACAGAGCACCGACGACAGGTAGGGGGCACGGTTGCGGGCCATCTTAGAAGTGCACCTTCACCAGCAGGCTGGCAGTGTTCTGATTGGTGTCGAAACTGTGGGTGCTTTCGACGCCGTATTTGTTTTTCCAGTAGCTGTATTCGGTGCCGACGTACACCTGCTTTTCACCCCAGCCGAGGGCTTTGCCCAGGTCGTATTTGATCTGCGGGTTGATGTGCAGGTTGGCGTGATAGGTACCGCGTGAGTTCTGATCGTTGTCGACCACCCAGTCCAGATAGCCGTCGATCAGCAGGTCGGAATTGCCCAGGGGAATGCTGTAGGACCAGCCGGGGGTGATCTGCCAGACGCCGTCGCCGGGGCGCGGGCCTTCGGTCTGGCGGCGATAGAAATTCAGGGTGAAATAGTTGAAGCCCGGCACCTTGAGGTCGAAGCCGGGGCCGATCAGATAGGCCTCGCTGTCGCCTTCGCCGTATTCGTAGGTCATGGCCAGCAGCACGTCCCTGATCGGGCCGAACTCCAGTCTCTTGTCGAAGATCTTGCCGAACGACAGGCGCGGGCTGAATTCGCCGTAGAACGCGTGGGGCCCTTTGTTACGGTCTTCCTGGCCGTTGTAGAAGATCTTGTCGACGAACAGGAAGTTGTCGCCGTACTTCCACTTGTCGGCGTGCTCGAACGTTACCGTTTGCTGGATCGACGGGTTGATCGCGAAGTTCTTGCCGTACAGGTAGCTCAGGCTGTTGGTCTGCCACAGCAATAAATCGCCGGCCATGGCTTGCGATGCGGCCAGCAGGCCGCCGCTCAACAACACATTGGTTTGAGTCCGGATCATCTGTTGCTCCCTCTTGTTTTTATTGTTTGAGGCAAAGCTGTCGCGAGGGGGCAGGCTTGGGCGAGCCCCCTTTTTTTACTCTTCGGATCAGTGCGAGTGTGCGTGGCAGTCGTTGATCGCGGCGCGTTCGGCACCGCCGAGGACGTTGAACAGCAGGTTCAGCGTCAGCGCGCTGAGGGTGGCCATGGCAATCCCGCTGTGGGTGATCGGGCTCATCCACAACGGCAGGTGGGCGAAGAATTCCGGACGCACCACCGGGATCAGGCCCATGCCGATGCTCACGGCTACCAGCAATTGGTTGCGACGGTCGCCGATGTCGGCCTCTTGCAGAATCTTGATGCCGGTGGCCGCGACCATGCCGAACATCGCAATCGCCGCGCCACCCAGCACCGCCGGTGGAATCGATGCCACCAGGAACGCCGCTTTCGGCAGCAGGCTCAGGACGATCAGCAAACCACCGGCAACGATGGTCACCGACCGGCAGCGCACGCCGGTCATCTGCACCAGGCCGATGTTCTGCGCGAAGGAGGAGTGGGTGAAGGTGTTGAAGAAACCGGCAAAGAACGACGCGCCGGCATCACACAGCAAGCCGCGGCGCAGCATGCGCGGGCAGACTTCCTGGCCGGTGATCTTGCCCAGTGCGAGGAACATCCCGGTGGACTCGACGAAGATGATCACCACCACCAGACACATCGACAGGATCGGTGCCAGTTCGAACTTCGGCATGCCGAAATGCAGCGGGGTGACGAACTGAACCCACGGCGCATTGGCCATGCCGCTCAGGTCGACCATGCCGATGGCGCCGCAGAGCACGTAGCCCAGGCACATGCCGATCAGTACGGAAATGTTGACCCAGAAACCACGCATGAAGCGGTGGATCAACAGAATGGTGGCCAGCACCAGTGCGGCGATGGCCAGGTAAATCGGTGAACCGAATTGTGCGGCACCAGCGCCGCCACCGGCCCAGTTCACGGCCACGGGGAACAACGATAAACCGATCGAGGTGATGACCGTGCCGGTCACCAGAGGCGGGAAAAAGCGTACGACCTTGGACATGAACGGCGCGATGATCATGCCGAAGAACCCGGCGGCGATGGTGGCGCCGAAGATTCCCTGCAGACCGATGCCGGGCATGCCGGCCATGGCGACCATGCTGCCGACGGCGGCGAAACTGGCGCCCATCATCACCGGCATGCGAATGCCCATCGGGCCTATCCCCAGGGACTGCACGATGGTGGCGATGCCGGCGACCAGCAGGTCGGCGTTGATCAGGAAGGCGATTTCTTCACGACTCAGGCCAGCGGCCTGTCCAATGATCAGCGGTACCGCGATGGCGCCGCCATACATCAGCAGAACATGTTGCAGACCGACCAGGATCAGTTGCAAAAGGGGCAAACGCTGAATGGCGGGTGCGTCGGGGATGCGCGCTTTGGACAGCTCGGACATGCAACACCTCGGATCTTTTTATTCTTGTGATGAACAGCGGCCGGGTTGCTCACAGCTGTTCTTTTGCATCGGGTAAACCGCGTTGCGGCTAATCGCTGGCAAGCCAGCTCCCACACAGGCAGTGCAAAACCCTGTGGGAGCTGGCTTGCCAGCGATGCTTTTACTGCTTAGTTGGTCTGGGCTCCCTGGGCGATCCATGCACCGATCAGGTCACGTTCCTGCTGGGTCATCTGTGTGATGTTGCCCAGTGGCATGATCTGCGTGGTGATGGCTTGCGCCTGGATCCGTGCCGCGTTCTGGCGGATCTGCTCGGGGGTGTCGAACATCACACCGGCCGGTGCAGCGCTGAACAGCGGGCTGGTCGGTTTGGCCGAGTGGCAGACCGCGCAGCGTTCCTGGATCACGTTGTGCACCTTGTCGAACGCAGGGCCGGTGTTGGACGCCTGGGCCGGAGCGGCGGCCGGTGCAGCAGGGGCTGCCGGTTGCGCCGCTTCAGCCGGTTTCGCGCCACCACCCAAAGCCGTTTCCGGCAGCGGCTGGTACTCGATTTTCGCAGGCGCCTTGGCCACGTCCGGAGCGGTCGACATCGGCGCCGGGCCGGTGACGTACGCCAGACTGATCATGCCCACGGCTGCAACCGGCAGGGTCCAGGCAAACTTGTGGCTGTCGTGACGGGTGTTGAAGTAGTGACGCACCAACACCGCCAGCACCGCGATCCCGGCCAGGATCAGCCAGTTGTACTGGCTACCGTAAGTGCTCGGGAAGTGGTTGCTGATCATGATGAACAGCACCGGCAGGGTGAAGTAGTTGTTGTGACGCGAACGCAGCAGGCCTTTGGCCGGCAGCGCCGGATCCGGGGTGCGGTTCTCGGCGATCGCGGCAACCAGTGCGCGCTGCGCCGGCATGATGATGCGGAACACGTTGCCGACCATGATGGTGCCGATGATCGCGCCGACGTGCAGGTATGCACCACGACCGCTGAACACCTTGCTGAAGCCATACGCCGCGCCGATGATCAGCACGAACAGGATGAAGCCGAGCAGGGCCGGTTTCTTGCCGAGGGGCGAATCGCAGAGGAAGTCGTAGATGAACCAGCCGGCGATCAGCGAACCGATGCCGATGGCCACGCCTTCAGGGCCGGTCAGGCCGCTGCCGGGTGCCACGAGGTAGAGCACGGGGTTGGAGTAGAACACCACGCACAGCAGCGCGATCCCCGACATCCAGGTGAAGTAGGCTTCCCATTTGAACCAGTGCAGGTTCTCCGGCATCGACGGAGGGGCCAGTTTGTATTTTTCCAGGTGATAGATACCGCCGCCGTGGATCGCCCACAGATCACCGGCAAGACCGGTTTTCGGATTGACGCGGTTGAGGTTGTTCTCCAGCCAGACGAAGTAGAACGACGCGCCGATCCAGGCCACGCCAGTGATCATGTGAACCCAGCGCACGCTCAGGTTCAGCCATTCCAACAGATGTGCTTCCACAGTCTTTACCTCTCGCCTGTCACTCTTGTTGTCGAGTGATCAGACCTTCTCTTATTGGTGGGGGGCGAGGATCAAACGCTCATCCTCTTTGAAAAAATGCTCATCGCAGTTATTGCCTGTGCCACTGCGATCAACCACCAGGAAGTCATCCCGCTTTTCGATCGTCAGCACCGGGTGGTGCCAGACGCCGCGATGGTAATTAATGCCCTGCCTGCCGTTGGTGACGAAGGCGCGGACCAAGCCTGATACAGGTACATCGCCAAGTGGCGCGACCACGATCAGAAAGGGGTTGCCGAGCAGCGGAATAAAAGCCTGGCTGCCCAGCGGATGGCGTTCCAGCATGCTGACGGTCAGCGGCATGTCCTGCGCGTCGGCGCGGAAGATGCTGATGATCGCGTTGTCCTCAGGCGTCGCGGTTTCGACCGTCGCCAGTTTGTGGAAGCGCATGGTCGAACCGTTGTTGATCATGAAGTGATCGCTGCCGTCGGTTTCGATCACGTCACCGAAAGGGGCGAAGGCTTCTTTGGTCAGCGGTTCAATCGTCAGTGTGCGCATGCTGTTCTTCTTAATCTCTTGAAAATTGATCGTTCCCACGCTCTGCGTGGGAACGCTGCCATGGACGCTCCGCGTCCACTGTGACGCGGAGCGTCACGGTATGCATTCCCACGCAGACGGTTCGACGCCTCGACGTGGGAACGATCGGGTGTTACTTCGCGACCTTGCCCAGTACGCGCAGGCGGCTCACACCACCATCCGGGAACACGTTCAGACGGATGTGGGTGATCGGGCCCAGCGCCTTGATCTGCTCGACGAAGGTGTGTTCGGCGTGCATTTCCAGCTTCTGGCTTGGCAGCAGTTCACGCCAGAACAGCGACTGGGTTTCGATCTGGCTGTCGGTGCCGCCCTTGACGAACGCGCCCTGGATCGAGCAGGTGTCCGGGTAGTTGCCCTTGAAGTGCAGGGTGTCGACGATGATTTTTTCGATCTCGCCCGGGTGGCCCAGCGCGACGATCACCCAGTCATTGCCCGGTGTGCGACGACGTGCGGTTTCCCAGCCATCGCCCATGTTGATGCCACGGCCCGGGTTGAGGATGTTGCTCATGCGGCCGAAGTGTTCGTCGGAGCAGGCGAGGGCGCGGCCACCGTTGAGGGCTGCGGCCAGGTCGACTTGCTCGTTGTCGCCAACAGCCGACCAGTCGCGGAACGGAATGCCGTACACGCGCAGACGGGCCACGCCGCCATCCGGGTAGATGTTGAAGCGCAGGTGGCTGAACGCCTTGTCGTTGCTGATTTCGTGGTAGTGGTGGCTGTTGCCTTGCAGTTCGACGGCCGACAGCACTTCAGTCCACTGGGTGTTTTCGTCCGGCTCGCCCGACGCCAGGAAGCAGGCTTCCAGCGAGGCCGATGGCGGGTAGTTGCCGGTGAAGAATGAAGTGTCGATGTCCACGCCTTTGATCGAACCCGGTACGCCCAGGCGGATCACCGCGCTGTCGTAGCCTTCGAAGCGCTTGCGGCGCGATTCCCAGCCGTCCATCCACTTGCCGTTGTCATCGAACACGCCCTCCTTCCACACGGCCGGGGTCGGCTGAAACAGACGATTGGCGTCTGCGAACCAGTCATCGGTGACCGAGATGATTTTGGTGCCCAGACGGGCATCGGCCAGGTTGACGAACTTCTCGAAAGGTACGGCGTAAGCTTTCATTCTTCTTGTCTGCCTTTAAATAAGTGGCTTGGGATGCTTGCAGGGCCCTGGGAAACACAAGCGTTCTAGAGGTTTCTCGGGCCAGGCTCGCTAGAGAGTCAGTAATCGGAACAGAGCGATCTTGTTGATCTCCGCCAGCGCGCATTTGAACTCGGTGTCGACCGGGTTGTGAATGCGCGTTTCGAACGCCGCGAGGATCTGATGCCGGTTGCTGCCTTTTACCGCCATGATGAAGGGAAACTTGAACTTGGCCTTGTAGGCGTCGTTCAGCTCGGTGAAGCGCTGGAACTCTTCGGCCGTGCATTGGTGAATACCGGCGCCAGCCTGTTCATGGGTGCTGGCTTCGGTCAACTCGCCCTGGACGGCAGCTTTGCCGGCCAGGTCCGGGTGAGCGTTGATCAGTGCCAGCTGACTGGCGTGATCGGCGCTCAACAGGATGTCGCTCATGCGCTGGTGCAGGGTTTCGATCTGGTCGATCGATGCGTCCTGGCCCAGGTCGAAGGCCTTCTCGGCCACCCATGGCGAATGTTCGTAGATGTCGGCGAAGGCGTTGACGAAGGCGTCGCGGCTCAGGGTCGACGGTTTCAGGGTTTGAAAGGTGCTCATTTGGCAGCCCCTTGGTACGGGTGGGTTTCGTGCCAGTGGCGCGCGATGTCGACGCGGCGGCTGAACCACACCTGTTCATGACTTTTAGCGTATTCGATAAAGCGCTTGAGCGACGCCAGACGCGCCGGACGGCCGATCAGACGGCAGTGCAGACCGATCGACAGCATCTTCGGCGCTTCGGCGCCTTCGGCATAAAGCACGTCGAACGCATCCTTGAGGTATTCGAAGAAATCGTCGCCCTTGTTGAAACCCTGGACCTGGGTGAAGCGCATGTCGTTGGTGTCCAGCGTGTACGGGATCACCAGGTGCGGCTTGCCGGTCGGGTTGTTCGGTTCCCAGTAGGGCAGGTCGTCGTCGTAGGTGTCGCAGTCGTAGAGGAAACCGCCTTCTTCCATCACCAGACGACGGGTGTTCGGGCCGGTGCGACCGGTGTACCAGCCCAGCGGGCGTTCGCCGGTGAGTTCGGTGAGGATGCGGATCGCTTCGAGCATGTGCTCGCGTTCCTGCGCCTCGTCCATGTATTGGTAGTCGATCCAGCGGTAACCGTGGCTGCAGATCTCGTGACCGGCCTCGACCATCGCACGGATCACGTCCGGGTGACGCTGGGCGGCCATGGCCACGGCGAAGATGGTCAGCGGAATGTCGAATTCCTTGAACAGTTTCAGGATCCGCCAGACGCCGGCACGGCTGCCATACTCGTAAAGCGATTCCATGCTCATGTTGCGCGCGCCTTGCAGAGGCTGGGCCGCAACCATTTCCGAGAGGAAGGCTTCCGATTCTTTGTCGCCGTGCAGGATGTTGCGCTCGCCGCCTTCTTCGTAATTGAGTACGAACGACAGGGCGATCCGGGCATTGCCCGGCCAGTGTGGGTGAGGAGGGTTACTGCCGTAACCGATCAGGTCGCGTGGGTAGTCAGCGCTCACTGCAGTCTTCCTTCTTATTCGTTGACAGATTGTGTGGCGCCCTGAAGTTTGGATGGCAGGCTGGCGTCACAGCGATGGGCTGATTGTATACAACTTTATTCTCAATTTGTAAGCCTGAATTTTCGCATTTTTCACCGACCGTCATCTTTTGCTGTTAATGGCGTGAACCTGCAAGAAACCTGCCTGACCAGTCAGCTAATGGATTGGGGGTTCAATGAATGCGAGGTCATGGGGCAAATCACCGGGAAATCGAAGGATGGCGGGGGTGAGAGGAAAAATGTCGTTTTTATTGTGTACAATTTTTTTGAAAAGTGTCTTAATCAATCGCTCGCCGCAGCTTTTCGTGCTCCGAAACGGTGCGGTCTCCTTTTCAACTGACTTCGGGAGGCGCGAAGTCTGACTGCTCCACGCAGGCAGGCGCGCAGAATCAATGGGACGTTTGACAACACACGTTTTGGACGCTGCACACGGTTGCCCGGGCAGCTCGATCAAGGTCGAGCTGTACCGCGTTGAAGGTTCGCACCTGGAATTGGTCGCCAGTGCGCTTACCAACAGCGATGGCCGGGTCGATGCGCCGCTGCTGCAAGGCGATGACTACCGTACCGGTGTCTATCAGGTTCAGTTCCACGCCGGCGATTACTACCGCGCCCGTGGCGTCCAGTTGCCGGAGCCGGCATTCCTGGACGTGGTGGTACTGCGGTTCGGCATTTCTGCCGAACAGGATCACTACCACGTACCGTTGCTGATCTCGCCCTACAGCTATTCCACCTATCGGGGCAGCTGACCCCCAAGCAGCTGCCCCCACCGGGAAGCGACTGCGCATATAGCTTCTTTGGTCTTTCGCCCGCTCACACTGCGGGCTTTTTTTATCCTCGGGTCTGTGAGGCATCAAAGCCTTGCGTAATCATCCCTGATGATGAAAAACGTATCCGGATAAGGGGCGAGCGTCTGCACGCCCCCTCTGAGCCAGACGACCTTGTTCGCCGGGTGAGCCGCTTCCACGGCTTGCGCGGCGTCCGGACCGACCTGATCGATCAGCCTGATATTCGCGGCATTCGGATCCTGATTCGCAGGCTGCTGAATCTGGCGTCCCCTGACGCGATGCAGGCTGAGGAAAAAGACGAAGTCATGCCCTGTCCGTGTGAACACAACGGCCGCAAAGCTTTGTGCAGGGCTCGGTTCGAAAACGCTGTAGCCGTTGCGCGTCAGAAGCCCCGCCGCAAAGCGTTTTATATCGACCGCCGACTGGCTCGGCATGAAGTATCTCCATTGCTCTGGAAACCGGGCCGGATCGAAGTCCATGCGACGCAGACCGGCTTTCACGTTGGCAACGGGCAGCTCGACCTTCTGGTTGCCTTCCTTTATGGATCGCGGCAGTGAATCAAGCATCAACAACGGATCGACCAACTCCGGACGCGGGTTGACGGTGCCGGTTTTCCAGTCATTGAACGCTTGACGCAACAGCGTCAGACCGCTGCCCGTTGCCAGCTCGGAGCCATTGGCGAGTGTGAATTGCCGTTTGGCGACATTGTGCAGGGTGACGTCCGACAACTCGGGGAAATAGGTGGCGACGGTTTCTTTCATCGGCCGCTGAAATGGCAGGCTCGGATCGACTTCCCAATGCAGGGCAGGCGGAACACGAATGGCGCCGCGAGGTTGCTGCAGGAAGTCGGTGCGCAGTGTCCGATCCAGCGTGGCGTAGTCGTACATCAGGTGATACGGATGCTTGATGTAAACAATTGGATCGTTGTGTGCGGGGCCGCGGGGCAGGGTCCGGTATCGGGATCCGTTGATATTGATGTCGTCAGGTGAGCCCGGTTGGCCGATGACGCCCCAGGTCTTCCAGGGATCGATCAGCGCATCCAGCTCTGCGTCGGCAATCGCGCGGTTCGCGCTGGAGGGGTCAGTAGGTTGCTGTTCATCACCCGCAATACGAGGACGTTTGGGCGGTGTAGCGTGCGCTTCGTCAGCGGGTGCGGGAACGCGGGTGATAAAAAGTTGCGAAGCGTCGATGGTCGATGAACCGTTTGAGGCCACCGTGCGCCATTGCAGGGTGCCTGCCACCTGCTCGAGTCGGGGGCCGGAAGCCCAGAGTTCGTTCGACATTCGGGCTCTGATATTGCTTTGTAAATCCGCGCCGAGCAAAACCGTTCCGCCGTCGATCAGGTCGACGTAGGTATACGGCCCGGCCTTGCGAAATCCTGTCAGCGAGTCGGGCTGGGGTAATCTGTCCACCAGGCGCGGTGGAAGAAAGTAACCGGCAATCGGGCGATCGTTTGTGACGCGAGCGATAGGGGTGCCGAGGGGCAGATCGGCGATCTGAAAGTGCGCAGGCGAGGAGGCGGACGGCAGATTGCCGGCTCCGGTGAGCGGATCGGTCGTCTGATCGAGGTGCGGCTGTTCGATGTGAGCCGCTTGCCTGACGGTGATTTCAGGCGACGTATCGCGGGCTATCGGGATGCCTTGATCTGAAGTGGGCGGGGTTCTGGGGCGGGTCGGTTTCTTCGGGCTCATGGATTGTTGTGCTCACGGGGTCCAGATGACGGGAGCGTTCAATGATCCTCAGGCCTGCACGTTGCCGTGCGGTACATATGTCTATCCGGTGACGCAGTTGATGCCGGACGTTTCCAGGTGAACAACTACCGCCACTTCACCCGGAAATGGCGGTCAGTCTGATCGCGGATCAGTGGCTGCTCAGCAGTGAAGCTGCACCAGCCCCCCCGAAGAGTCCTGCGCTGATGCGGTTGAACCAGCTCTGCCCCTTGCCGCTGCGCAGATAACGCGCCGCGCCATGGGCTCCGAGGCCGTAGGTCAACTTGCACAACAGGTCGAGTAGCGTCCAGGTGGCGATCATCACCAGCAGCTGCGGCAGGAATGGTTGCTCGGCGCTGAGGAACTGCGGCAGAAACGCGGCGAAAAACAAAATGTCTTTCGGATTGCTCGCGCCCAGCACGAAGGCCCGGCTGAACAATGCGCGGAACTTCGGAACCGGTGCAGCCTGAGGCACTTCGGCACCCACCGACGGCTGGCGCGATTGCTGCCAGCTCTGCCAGGCAAGGTAGAACAGGTAGATCGCACCGATGATTTTCAGGGCACTGAACAGTTTCTCGGACGCCAGCAACAGGGCGCCCAACCCCAGCGCCGAGGCGCTGAGCAGGCAGATCGAGGCGAACACGCCGCCAAGAAACGCCGGGTACGAACGACGCAGACCGTAGTTCAGACTGTTGCTGATCATCAGCAACGACAGCGGCCCCGGAATCAGGATCACCACCAGCGCAGCGCCACTGAACAGCAGCCAGGTTTCCAGACTCATCACTTGCTCCTTTTTATCGTTATCAAGAATGTGCAAAAGCCCCACCCGATGGGGTGAGGCTGTTTTGAAGCGTGAACCGCGCAGCGCTTACAGGAAGATGAACTTGGCGATAAAGATCGCGCAGAGCACCCACAGACTGACGGAGATCTCTTTGTATTTACCGGTACCGGCCTTCAGCGCGACATAAGTAA
This sequence comes from Pseudomonas sp. 22085, assembly GCF_052045815.1. Lineage (NCBI taxonomy): Bacteria > Pseudomonadati > Pseudomonadota > Gammaproteobacteria > Pseudomonadales > Pseudomonadaceae > Pseudomonas > Pseudomonas sp. 22085. Next base: position 38,817 of record NZ_JBQEQA010000029.1, on the reverse strand, counting down.
TGAAGCCCAGCGCGATACCGTCGGCGACCGAGAAGGTCAGCGGCATCATGATCGCGGTGACAATCGCCGGAATGCTGTCGGTCGCTTCGTCCCATTCGATGTGTGCCATGCCGCCCATCATCAGCATCGCTACGTAAATCAGCGCGCCAGCGGTGGCATAGGCGGGAATCATGCCGGCCAGCGGTGCAAAGAACATCGCGGCTATAAATAGCACACCCACGGTGACTGCGGTAAGACCAGTCCGACCACCAGCGGCTACGCCGGCGGCACTTTCCACGTAGCTGGTGACGGGCGGAACGCCGACGACCGCGCCGAATACGCTGGAGGCGCTGTCGGCTTTCATGGCGCGGGACAGATTTTCGATACGGCCGTCAGGGTTCACCAGATTGGCGCGCTGTGCGACGCCCATCAAGGTGCCGGCGGTGTCGAACATGTGTACGAACAGGAAAGCCAGTACCACGCTGATCATGCTGACGTTGAACACGCCGGCGACATTCATGGCCATGAAGGTCGGCGCCAGGCTCGGCGGGGTGGACATTATCCCTTCATAGTGCACGATGCCCAGGCCCCAGCCTGCCAGGGTCACGGTGATGATGCTGATGAGGATTGCGCCGAACACTTTGTGATAACTGAGGATCGCGATCATCAGGAAGCAGATGGCTGCAAGCAGCGGGCCGGGTTCACGCAGCGAGCCGAGCTTGATCAGGGTGGCCGGGCTATCGACGACGATACCAGCGGTTTTCAGGCCGATCAGCCCGAGGAACAGGCCCACGCCGGCGCCCATCGCATAGCGCAGGCTGACCGGAATGCTGTTGAGCAGCCATTCGCGAATCCGCGAAAAGGTCAGGATCATGAACAGCACGCCCGAGACGAACACTGCGCCGAGGGCAGTTTCCCAGTTGTAGCCCATGGTGCCGACGACGGTGTAGGTGAAGAACGCGTTGAGCCCCATGCCCGGCGCCAGGCCCACCGGCCAGTTGGCGTAGAGGCCCATCAGCAGGCAGCCCAGCGCGGCGGCGATACAGGTGGCGACGAAGGCTGCACCGTGATCGATCCCGGCATCGGCCATGATGTTCGGGTTGACGAAAATGATGTAGGCCATGGTGATGAAGGTTGTCAGACCGGCAATCAGCTCGGTCTTCACCGTGGTGCCATGCAAGCTGAGTTTGAAGATGCGCTCAAGCAGGCCCGTGCGTAAGGGCGGCGAGAGTTCCAGCGTCGATGCTTCGGATTTGCGGCTTTCCACAGCGAGTACTCCTCAAGAGTTTTATTGTTATTTCCAGGACCGGACCCATGAGGGGGTGGCAGCGGTCCTTTGAGGCATACGCGAATTTGTTGACCATGCGGTCAGGAACTCGCACGCTGTGGATTATGCTTTTGTGTACAAATAAAGCAAATATTGTTTTTGGTTTTGTGGACGAAAGTTTTGTCGATAGCGATATATCGCCCGCAAGGTCCTCATCGCTGGCAAGCCAGCTTCCACAGAAACCGCAGATGTTCACTTTTCCAGTAACCTCCAAACCCTGTGGGAGCTGGCTTGCCAGCGATGAGGTCAGAATGGTCAGTCGAGAGCTGTGTGGTTTTTTCCCAACGCCAGATTCACCGCCAGCCAGCCGTTGACCGCCGTTTCGCCGGCTTCGGCAAAGACGCGTTCAAGCAATTTCACCTGTTCCCGACGCAGCGCCTGTTCAAATTTTGCGCCTTCAACGGTCAGCTCCAGCAGGCGTTTACGCTTGTCGGTCTCGGACGCCACGCTGTCCACCAAGTGCATTTCCTGCAATTGCCGCAACGGCATGTTCAGCGCCTGCTTGCTGACGCCGAGCAGCGCGAGCAATTCCTTGACGCTCAGATTCGGGTAGCGGGCAATGAAAAAAACGATGCGTTGATGCACGCGGGACAGGCCACGACGCTCGAGCATTTCGTCGGCCTTGGCGGTGAACGCCTGATAACCGAAGAAGAAGGCTTCCATGGCCTGTTGTTGGCTGGCGCAGTTTTTAAGGTCAAGCATGTTGACGTTTCCGGTTGAGGTGTCGTAATTTCAGTCAACAAGTTTGACTCATTTTTCCCATGCCTCGCTAGCGGTGACTTCCATGGCTTTTTCCGAACGTGTCTCGCGCCTCAAAAGTTCTCTGATCCGTGAAATCCTTGCCGCCGCCCAGCGCCCGGAAGTGATGTCGTTTGCTGGCGGTTTGCCGGCTGAAGCCATGCTGCCGAAGGTTGAATGGGCCGACATGCCACTGTCTCTCGGCCAGTACGGCATGAGCGAAGGCGAGCCGGCATTGCGCGAAGCGCTGGCAGCAGAGGCGAGGGCGCTGGGTTTGCCGTGTGAGGCGAGCCAGGTGCTGGTGGTCAGTGGTTCCCAGCAAACCCTGGATCTGGCGGCCAAGCTGTACATCGACAAGGGCACCGAAATCCTGCTTGAAGCGCCGACTTATCTGGCGGCCCTGCAGATCTTCCAGCTGTTCGGCGCCGATTGCCTGACCGTGCCGCTGGAGGCTGACGGTCCGAATCTCGCGCAATTGCGTCAGCGTCTCGAACAGCACCGCCCGGCGTTCATCTATCTGATCCCGACCTTCCAGAATCCATCCGCCGTGCGCTACAGCGAGGCCAAGCGCGAGGCCGTTGCTGCAATGCTCGACGAATTCGGCGTGACCCTGATCGAAGACGAGCCTTATCGCGAACTGACCTTCGACGGCGGGAGCGCCCGACCGATTGCCGGACGCCTGAAGAAATCCAGCTGGATCTACACCGGCACCGTGTCGAAAACCCTGTTGCCGGGACTGCGCGTCGGCTACCTGATTGCCAGCCCGGACCTTTTCCCGCATCTGCTCAAGCTCAAGCAGTCGGCGGATCTGCACACCAACCGCATCGGCCAGTGGCAGGCATTGCAGTGGATTGGCAGTGAGAAATATCAACAGCACTTGAGCGAATTGCGCGGCTTCTACCGTCAGCGCCGCGACGCCTTTCAAGCGGCGCTGGAAACCCATTTCGCCGATCTGGCGGACTGGAACACGCCGCAGGGCGGGCTGTTTTTCTGGCTGACCCTGAAGCAACCGCTGGACACCCGCACCTTGCTGAACACCGCGCTGGCCAACGATGTGGCGTTCATGCCGGGCGAACCATTCTTCCCCGAGCCGGATCGCAATCCCGGTCATCTTCGCCTGAACTTCAGCCACATCGATCCGGCACGACTCGATGAAGGGCTCAAGCGTCTGGCGGCGGTGGTGCGCCAGGCCCAGGCCGCGCAGGCTGCATGAAAAAACCGGCCATCAGGCCGGTTTTTTTGATTCAGACTGCGGCGAACCGCTTGTTCAGATACTCGATGATGGTGTTGGACTCATACATCCAGGTGGTCTGGCCGTTCTCTTCGATGCGCAGGCACGGCACCTTGATCTTGCCGCCCTGTTCCAGCAGGGTCTGACGATCCTGCTCGTTGTTTTTCGCATCCTTCAGGGCCACCGGAACGTTCAGGCGACGCAGGCTGCGGCGGGTCTTCACGCAGAACGGGCAGGCGTGGAACTGATACAGGGTCAGGTCCTTGGCGGCGGCATCAACCTGGGCCTGGGCAGCGGCGGGGCGCTGTTTCTTGCCCGGGCGGGTCAGAAAGTCAACGAAGATGATCAGTTGGCCGAGGCCGACACGAAGCGCTTTGACGAACACGTTACAAGCCTCACAGGGACATTGAAGAAGGCGCGCAGCTTACCCGATTTTTCACGGACGAAAAAAAACCGGCGATCAACGCCGGTTTTTTTCTGTCACGCATTACTTGATCAGGCTGAGAAACTCGCTGCGGGTCGCCGCGTTTTCACGGAACTCACCGAGCATCACCGAAGTGATCATCGACGAGTTCTGCTTCTCCACACCGCGCATCATCATGCACATGTGCTTGGCCTCGATCACCACGGCCACGCCCAGCGCGCCGGTGACCTGCTGGACCGCATCGGCGATCTGGCGGCTGAGGTTTTCCTGGATCTGCAGGCGGCGGGCGTACATGTCGACGATCCGCGCGACCTTCGACAGGCCCAGCACTTTGCCGCTCGGGATGTACGCGACGTGGGCCTTGCCGATGAACGGCAGCAGGTGGTGTTCGCACAACGAGTAGAGCTCGATGTCCTTGACCAGCACCATTTCGCTGTTGTCGGAGCTGAACAGGGCACCGTTGGTGACCTCTTCGAGCGTCTGTTGATAACCGCGGCAGAGGTACTGCATGGCTTTGGCGGCACGCTTCGGCGTGTCGAGCAGGCCCTCGCGGGAGACGTCCTCGCCCAGTTGGCCGAGAATCGCGGTGTAATTCTGTTCCAGGGACATGAAACTACCTGTGGGGATTTTCGCAAAGGGCAAGGTTACGGTGGCGGACACGACCCTGCAAGTTCGGTGTGACGGGTTTATTCGTCGCGGCCTTCCATCATGGTGCGTTTCAGCATCACGTAAACCGCGCCGGCGCCGCCATGTTTCGCCTGGCACGAGCAGAAACCGAGCACTTGCGCATGCTGGCGCAGCCAGGTGTTGACGTGGCTTTTGATCATCGGCCGCTTGCCGTCCAGACGCACGGCCTTGCCGTGGGTGACGCGTACGCAGCGGATTTCGAATCTGGTGGCTTCGGCGAGAAACGCCCAAAGAATTTCGCGGGCTTTTTCTACGCTCATGCCGTGCAGGTCGAGGCTGCCTTCGAACGGGATCTGCCCGATCTTGAGCTTGCGCATCTGGCTTTCCTGCACCCCGTCGCGGGCCCACATCAACTCGTCTTCGGGACCGACGTCGATCACGAACTGATCGGACAGGCCATCAACGGTGGTGGTGTCGGTGCGCACGGTGGCGGACTGGCGCAGCTTGGCGATCCGGTCACGGTCAGTCTTGGGTTTGCCGGTGTCGGCGCGGTCGTGCTTGATCGGCTTGACGCCTTGAATCGCACTTTTGAACAGGGAAAAATCGTCGTCTTGCATGTCAGCCTCCGCGAAGGGCGGCCAGTTTACCCAAACGGACACAAAACGGCCCGGCAAAAAGCCAGGCCCTCAATTCAATCGTGTTTTTTCATCAGGTGCGGGGACATGTTCAATTCTCGCGATTGCCGTGCGCGACGCCGGCAACGACGCCACAGGGCCACGCCGAAATACAGGAACAGCAGGCCGACCGCGAGAATGATCGCCGAGCCGAGCGGTGTTGCGTTCAGATCGCCGAGCGCCGGTGGGCGCCCCAGCAGGCTGGCGGCCCCGGCCATCGCCAGCAGCACGCCGAACGTCGCCAGAATGGCAGCGATCGCCGCGCCGAATCGAAATCGCCAGTTGCTTTGGCCTTTGGGCCGCAAGCGGCGTGCGTCAAATCCATCGGATAACTTCATTCCGACCTTCCTCAATGGGTATCGGCCCTTCGACCGGGAGTTGACCGGGTTGTTCCTGAGGCTAGGGTAATTGAAGCAAATGCGAGGTTTTTGCAGATGAGCGGCGGGCTGAGCCGCTCAGTCACGATCGATCAGATCAGATCCTGGGTCAGGGCGAGGGTGGCGAAGTTGTCGGCCATGATTGCCATTTCCGCTTCCTGCACCTGTTCGGCGCTGAGCACGCGGCCCTTGAACGGCAGATCGCGGGTGGCGCAGGCGTCTTCGACGAGGGTGCAGCGGAAGCCCAGGTTTTTCGCCGCGCGCACAGTCGTGCTGACGCTGGAGTGACTCATGAAGCCGCAGACGATCAGGTCCAGCGAGCCGATGGTTTGCAGACGATCATAGAGTTCGGTGCCGTGAAAGGCGCTCGGCAGCAACTTGCCGATGATGGTTTCATCGCCCTGGGGTTCCAGACCGGGGATGAACTCGCCGCGTTCGCCCTGCGGGTCGAACAGACCGCCGACGGTGCCGAGGTGACGCACGTGCACGATCGGCCGACCGGCTGCGCGGGCGGCGGCAACCAGTTGTTTGATGTTCGCGACAGCCGCGTCCATGCCGCTCAGGGCCAGCGGGCCGCTGAGGTACTCTTTCTGGGCATCGATGATGACCACGGTGGCATGGCTCAACGTGGCCGCTGCGTAACCGCGACCGCTGAGTTGAAACATCGTTTTTGGAACGGACATTCTGGGGCTCCTTCGGGTGGGGCTTTTGCGACATTGTCCTCTGGCTGAGCGGTTCTGTGAATCGCTACCATCGTAGGCACCGTCGTTGCTGGCCTGCAGCCTTGTCAAGTTACACGATCTGTTCAATAGCTGAGGGGAAAATCGGAAGAGTCCTACCGTCGCACAGGAATCTTTCCTGCGTCGTCGCGGCGCGTTTTGGCTGCTAGAATCGCCAGTCGTTTTTTCTGGAGTTCTGCCCCGTGATCACTTCCCGACTTCGTACCCTGCGCGACCACATCCGTTGGGCCGTCAGCCGCTTCCATGGGGAGGATCTGTTTTTCGGCCATGGCACCGACAATGCCTGGGACGAAGCCCGGCAGCTAGTGCTCGGTGCCTTGCACCTGCCATGGGAAATCGCCGACAGCTATCTGGATTGTGCACTGGAAGACGACGAGCTGGTCAACCTTCAGCGCCTGCTCAAGCGCCGCATCGAAGAACGTATTCCAACCGCTTACCTGCTGGGCGAAGCCTGGTTCTGCGGCATGTCGTTCATCGTCGATGAGCGTGTGCTGATCCCGCGTTCGCCGATTGGCGAGTTGATCGAAAACCGTTTTGCTCCATGGATCGGTGACGAACCGGCGCGGATTCTCGACCTGTGCACCGGCTCCGGCTGCATCGGCATCGCGTGTGCCTACGAGTTCCAGAACGCCGAAGTGGTGCTGGCGGATCTGTCGTTCGAAGCGCTGGAAGTGGCAAACCAGAACATCGAGCGTCATGGCGTCGATGAGCGGGTGTTCACGGTGCAGGGCGATGGTTTCGATGGTCTGCCGGGTCAACGTTTCGACCTGATCGTGTCGAACCCGCCCTACGTCGATGCGGAAGATTTCGCCGACATGCCGGACGAATACCAGCACGAGCCGGAACTGGGCCTGGCCTGTGGCGACGATGGTTTGAACCTGGTACGCCGTATGCTCGCCGAAGCGGCGGATCATCTGACCGAGAAGGGTTTGCTGATTGTCGAGGTGGGCAACAGCCAGGTCCACGTCGAAGCGCTGTACCCGGAGGTCGACTTCGCGTGGCTGGAGTTCGAGCGCGGCGGGCACGGTGTGTTCATGCTGACCGCCGAACAGTGCCGCGCCCATCAGGCACTGTTCGCTTCCCGCGTCTGACCCTCAAAAGCATCGTCGGAACGCCGTCCGGGGCAAGCCCGCTCCCACAGTTTCCGTGTGTACCGCAACACCCGGATACGACACAAAACCTGTGGGAGCGTGGCTTGCCCGCGATGGGGGCGCCTCGGTCTGAAATCTTTACCGGTGCGTAGCAATCCAGATCAGCAACCCGGCCTGAAACACCGCAAACGCCACCAGACAGGTAATGGTGAAACGCAGCCCGGCGTCTTCGCGCTTGAACTTGCTGACCTTGTCTTCCTGCTTCTTCAGCTTCACTTCCTGCTCGGCCAGATTCTGCTCGGCCTGCTGCAACATCTGCGCAGCTTCAAGAATTTCGACGATCTGCAGCTTTTCGCTGTTCCAGTCACCCAGCAGGTCGCCGACCTTCACTTCCTTGACGCTACCCTTCAAATGCTGGGCGTCGGCGTAAACCACATCAAAGCCATGCACCCGCAGAAAGTGATCGCGGCGCAGGCGAGTGTCTTCGTTCAGCGCGTCCTTGTTGTTCAAGTCCATGCCGTCGACGGTGTAGGTGGGCCAGCGCTTTTTTGCCCAGTTGATGCCTTGGGCAGCCATGAAACGGCCGATGCCACGGTTCAGCGGTTCGATCTGCAAACCGCTGTCCGGGCCGAAATGCACACGCTTGGTGGTGTGGTCGACCCATATATCCAGTTGATTCTGTTCTTTACGCACGCGCTGAGCAGGCAACTTGATCGCCATGCGCATCAGGCTGTGTTCTTTGCCGTTGCGTTCCGCGTAACCGAATTCAACGAAGCGCAGTGGCCGCCCGCCGGTGTTGCGGTCGGTCTGCAACGGCGCCAGGCGGAGCATCTTGTGGTGCTCGACGTGGACATCCGCCCAGGGCAGCTCGACCGCTGGCGGTGCGTCTTTTTCAGCGGTGGTGTCGGGTGAAGTCTGGGTATCGGTCATAACGGCGAGATCCTGTCCAAGCTGCTTGCCGCCAGCCAGTACGCTGGCGACAAAGGCTTATCGGCCGTTTTCCAAAGTCCTAGAGGGTAAAAGAGCTTAACGGGTGCGAAGTCCGTCAATAAATTCAAGAACGCGTGTTCCCAGTTCCGCCGCCAGCGGCAAATTCGGGTCCTTGTAGGAGGCCAGTTGCCGCTTCACGTCGTTGGGCACGATGCGCAACACGTGGTTCATACCCTCGATCAGCGCCAGCTCTGCGTCCGGTTTGGCAGCCTTGAGCAATTTCGCATCATCGACCTGGACCTGGATGTCGTTGCTGCCTTGCACGATCAACGCTGGCATTTTCAGTTGAGCGAAGGCCGCTGCCGGATCCTGACGGAACAGCGAAATCAGGTACGGCTGCACACTCGGACGGAAAATCACCTGCAACGGGGCTGGCACATTGTCGTCGGTGCGTCCGGCCTTGAGGCTGTCGAGCAGTTCGTTGCTGCGCAGCATCAACGGGGGAGGGAGGCTGCGGGCCAGTTGCCGGCGCAGCACCTGATCGATCGGTCGGGCCGTGCCGGAAAGCGAGATGACCGCCGCCGCGTCGACTTTTGGCGCCGCAAGGCTGGCAATCAGCGCGCCTTCACTGTGGCCGAGCAGGATCAACGGGCCGAAGCGCGGATCGGCTTTCAGCTTCTGACCCCAGGCCACCGCGTCCGCCACGTAGGCTTCCACCGACAGGTTTCGCTCGTCCGGAGTTGCCGCCAGGCTGGCCGCCACCCCGCGCTTGTCGAAACGCACACTGGCGACGTTGTGTTTGGCCAGCACCCAGGCCAGGCGCTTGAGGCTGTCATTGCGTCCGCCGTCGGGGTTGTTTCCATCACGATCGGTAGGACCCGAGCCGGAAAGGATCAGGACAACCGGCACGGGGTTGTCGGATTTGGGCAGCAACAGCGAGCCGAAAAGTTCGCCGGTGTCGGTAGTCAACGTGACCGGTCGTTGCAGGACAGTCGCCTGGACGAAGCCGGTAAACAGGGAAAGGCTCAAGATCAAAACTCGCAGCATCATCACGCCATCATTTGCCAAGATGCCGGTTGGACTCACCCGCACCGCTAAGGTTCGAGGATGAACTACTCGGTTAGCCTGCGTATACTGGCGCGCATCACGAATTTGGGTTCGATTTCACGGAGCGTCCTGCATGTCCGGCAATACCTACGGCAAGCTGTTCACTGTCACCACCGCTGGCGAAAGCCATGGTCCGGCGTTGGTCGCCATTGTCGACGGCTGCCCGCCGGGCCTGGAGATTTCCCTTGAGGACCTGCAACGCGATCTCGACCGTCGCAAACCGGGAACCAGCCGCCACACCACCCAGCGGCAGGAAGCCGACGAAGTCGAAATTCTCTCCGGCGTGTTCGAGGGCCGCACCACTGGCTGCTCCATTGGCCTGCTGATTCGCAACACCGACCAGAAGTCCAAGGACTACTCGGCGATCAAGGACCTGTTCCGCCCGGCCCACGCTGACTACACCTACCACCACAAGTACGGCGAGCGCGATTATCGCGGCGGCGGTCGCAGCTCGGCGCGGGAAACCGCCATGCGCGTCGCGGCCGGTGCCATCGCCAAGAAGTACCTGGCCAGCCAGGGCATCGTCATTCGCGGCTACATGAGCCAGCTCGGCCCGATCGAAATCCCGTTCAAGACCTGGGACTCGGTCGAGCAGAATGCCTTCTTCAGCCCGGACCCGGACAAAGTGCCGGAGCTGGAAGCCTATATGGACCAACTGCGCCGCGATCAGGATTCCGTCGGGGCGAAGATCACCGTGGTTGCCGAAGGCGTGATGCCGGGCCTGGGCGAGCCGATCTTCGACCGTCTCGATGCCGAACTGGCCCATGCGCTGATGAGCATCAACGCGGTCAAAGGTGTGGAAATCGGCGCCGGTTTTGCCTGCGTCGCGCAGCGCGGCACCGAACACCGTGACGAGCTGACCCCGGAAGGTTTCCTCAGCAACAACGCGGGCGGCATCCTTGGCGGAATCTCTTCGGGGCAGCCGATCGTCGCGCACCTGGCCTTGAAGCCGACTTCGAGCATCACCACCCCGGGCCGTTCGATCGACATCGACGGCAACCCGGTCGATGTCATTACCAAGGGCCGTCACGACCCATGTGTCGGTATCCGCGCCACGCCGATTGCCGAGGCGATGATGGCCATCGTGTTGATGGATCACCTGCTGCGCCACCGTGGCCAGAACGCCGATGTGCGCGTGAGCACCCCGGTGCTGGGTCAGCTTTGATGGGTGATCTCAAAGCCGCCGCGGTCTGACCGTGGCGGCGCTCCCGTACTGGCGGCTGTCCAGTTTCTATCTGTTCTATTTCGCCTTGCTCGGTTCGACGGCGCCGTTTCTGGCGCTGTACTTCGATCACCTCGGTTTCAGTGCCGCGCGGATCGGCGAGCTGGTAGCAATCCCGATGCTGATGCGCTGCGTGGCGCCGAACATCTGGGGTTGGCTCGGCGATTACACCGGCAGGCGCCTGGCCATCGTGCGCTTCGGCGCGGTGTGCACGCTGCTGACGTTCTCATTGATTTTCGTCTGCAAGACCTACGCCTGGCTGGCGATGGTCATGGCCTTGCACGCGTTTTTCTGGCACGCGGTGCTGCCGCAGTTCGAAGTCATCACTCTGGCGCATTTGCAGGGCCAGACCTCCCGCTACAGTCAGATTCGCCTGTGGGGCTCGATCGGTTTCATCATCACCGTAGTCGCCCTCGGTCGCCTGTTCGAATGGCTCAGCCTCGACATCTACCCGGCGGCGCTGGTGTTGATCATGGCCGGCATCGTGCTCAGCAGTCTTTGGGTGCCGAACGCGCAACCGCCTCAGGGTAATCGACCGACCGGGGAGGGCTTTCTCAAACAGTTGCGCAGTCCCGGGGTGCTGGCGTTCTACGGTTGCGTGGCGCTGATGCAGATGAGCCACGGGCCGTATTACACGTTTTTGACCCTGCACCTCGAACGACTGGGCTACAGCCGTGGCGTGATCGGCATGCTCTGGGCGGTCGGCGTGGTGGCGGAAGTGCTGATGTTCATGGCCATGAGCCGGATTCTTGCGCGTTTTTCTTTGCGCCGCGTGCTGATGGCGAGTTTTCTGCTGGCGGCGTTGCGCTGGTTGCTGCTAGGTTCGTTCGCCGAGTTCCTGTGGGTTCTGTTGTTTGCCCAAGTGCTGCACGCGGCGACGTTCGGCAGCTTTCATGCGGCTGCCATCGCGTTCGTGCAACGTAGCTTCGGCGCCCGTCAGCAAGGGCAGGGCCAGGCGTTGTATGCCGCGCTGGCCGGCACCGGTGGTGCGCTCGGCGCTTTGTATTCCGGCTACAGCTGGAATGCCCTCGGCGCGACATTGACCTTTAGTATTGCCAGTCTCGCAGCGCTCGCCGCTGCCGTTATCATTGCCATTCGAATGCAAGAGGACAGGCCATGAGCCTTACCCGTGAACAGCTTGCCCAGCAAATTGTCGACGCCGGGCGTTTTCTTTATGGTCGCGGCTGGTCGCCGGCCACCAGCAGCAATTACTCGACGCGCCTGTCGCCGAGCGAAGCGCTGCTGACCGTGTCCGGCAAGCACAAGGGCCAGTTGGGCCTGGACGACGTGCTCGCCACCGATCTGTCCGGCAACAGCCTGGAGCCCGGCAAAAAACCGTCCGCCGAAACCCTGCTGCACACCCAGCTCTACAGCTGGCGCCCGGAGATCGGCGCGGTGCTGCACACCCACTCGGTGAACGCCACGGTGCTGTCGCGCCTGACGCCGCAAGACTTCATCGAGTTCGAAGACTACGAACTGCAAAAAGCCTTCAGCGGCATCTCGACCCACGAATCCCGGGTGCGCGTGCCGATCTTCGACAACGATCAGGATATTGCGCGCCTCGCTGCCAAGGTGCAGCCTTGGCTCGACGCCCATCCCGATTGCGTCGGTTATCTGATTCGCGGCCACGGCCTCTACACCTGGGGCGCGCAGATGAGCGACGCGTTGCGCCAGATCGAGGCCTTTGAATTCCTGTTTGAATGCGAGTTGAAGACCCGCAGCGTCATGAACCGCCAAGGCTGACTTCACCAGAACCAGCCCATTTGCCTGATGAATGCAGTGCCCGACCGGTCTGAAAGAACCGGACGGCAAGGCCGATACCGAGGAATGCCCCATGAGCAGCCTGTCCGTCTATCACGTTTCCAGCCCCGAAATTCCGAACAAGGTGCTGACCCATTTCGAAGACATCGCCTCGACCCTGGCCGAGCAGGGCGTGCGCTTCGACCGTTGGCAAGCCGCCGCGAAGATCCAGCCCGGCGCCAGCCAGGAAGAAGTGATCGGTGCCTATAAAGAGCAGATCGACAAACTGATGACCGAGCGCGGCTACATCACGGTCGATGTGATCAGCCTCAACAGCGACCACCCGCAAAAAGCCGAATTGCGCGCCAAGTTCCTCGAAGAACATCGGCATGGCGAAGACGAAGTACGTTTCTTCGTCGCCGGTCGTGGCCTGTTTACCCTGCACATCGATGATTACGTCTACGCCGTGTTGTGCGAGAAGAACGACCTGATTTCGGTGCCGGCCGGCACCAAACACTGGTTTGACATGGGCGAGAACCCGCACTTCGTGGCGATCCGCCTGTTCAACAACCCTGAAGGCTGGGTTGCCAATTTCACCGGAGAAGACATCGCCGGCCGCTTCCCGCGTCTGGAGGACTGAGCCGATGTCGATCAAGGTCATTCTCACCGACATCGAAGGCACCACCAGCGCGGTGAGTTTTGTGTTCGATGTCCTGTTTCCCTATGCGGCGAAACATCTGCCGGACTTCGTTCGCCAGAACGCCGCCCGTGCCGATGTTGCCGAGCAACTGGACGCGGTGCGCCGCGACAGCAATGAGCCGCAGGCTGACGTCGAGCGGGTGGTGGAAATTCTGCTGGCGTGGATCGCCGAAGACCGCAAAGCCACGCCGCTCAAAGCGTTGCAGGGCATGGTCTGGGAGCAGGGCTATCAGGCCGGCCAGTTGAAAGGCCATGTTTACCCGGACGCCGTTGAAGCGCTCCAGCGCTGGCATCAGGCCGGGTATCAACTGTTCGTGTATTCGTCCGGTTCGATCCAGGCGCAGAAGCTGATTTTCGGCTGCTCGGAAGCAGGGGATCTGACGCCGCTGTTCAGCGGCTATTTCGACACTACCTCTGGGCCGAAGCGCGAAGCGCAGTCGTACAGCAATATCCAGCAGGCCATCGGAGTGGAGCCGCAGGAAATTCTGTTTTTGTCCGACATTGTCCAGGAACTCGACGCCGCCCAGGTCGCCGGCCTGCAAACCTGCGGGCTGGCCCGTGAGGGCGGGGAACTGGCAGGGCATGTGACCGTCGACAGCTTTACCGGGATTGAGCCGGAAGCGTTCTGAGGTCACTCCATCGACGCGCAAAAAAACAGGCCGTGAAGCGAAAGCTCCACGGCCTGTCTGTTTATACGGTGTTCGAATTACATCGAGTGATAAGTCGGCAGGGCAAAACGTTGCTGACTTTGCAGCATGCCGATCTGCGGCAGCTCGCTGGCTTGTTCTGCCAGATCACGACGGATCGCGCTGATCGCCCACGACAGTTGGTCGCCGGTGTGCAATTGCTGATAGGTGAGCGCACGCTTGAATACTTTGCCGTCGGCACTCTTCAGCGTCAGCAGAATACCGCCATCGGGACGTGGCTGAGTGGTGACGGCGAAGTTGGAGAACAGGGAAGCAAATTTCTCTTGGATCAGGTTCATGTCTTTCAGCTCCGTATGCACTTGAATGGCAAGCATGCGGAGAGAGTTGCAGCGATTGTGCCAGTATTTTTGTTTTTAAAAATCCATATAAATCAACAAGTTATAAATTTTTACTGTTTCGGGCGTCGTGCAATCTGCATGAATGGCCATCGTGCATCCTGCATTTTGCGGGATCATGGTCGATCCGATGGAACCAATACCCCCAGCGGTAATCACGCTGCCCGTTGCAGCGCCGGGCGGATACAAAACATTGCAAAAACCGCGTGTACAGCCCGCGAAGCCCTGACGTATTTTCGGCCTCGACCCTCGCTTGAGAAGCGCCGGTTGCCTCACCCGATTGCCCGACAATAAAAATCCGGCCTGCGCGTCAAGGTCGAACGGGAGCTGCCATGCGCCACGCGCCGAGCGACACGATTACCTGGGGCATGATGCTCCGCAAACTGCCGATGATTGCCAAAACCATCCCGCGGGTGGTGAGAGGCATGAAGGTGGCCAACGTCACGGATCCGACCCAAACCTGCGGCCTTGGCTGGACATTCGAGCAAGCAACCCTGCGCAATCCCGAAGGCCCCGCGCTGCTGTCGGGCGAAGTGGTGCTGAGTTATTCACAGGTCAACCATTGGGCCAACCGCATCGCCCACTATCTGATCGGGCAGGGCATCGGCAAGAGCGATGTGGTGGCGGTGTTCATCGAAAACCGCCCGGAACTGCTGGTGACGATTCTGGCCCTGGCCAAAATCGGCGCCGTCAGCGCGTTGCTCAATACCTCGCAGACCCGCGATACGCTGATCCACAGCATCAACCTGGTGACGCCGGCGGCGATTGTCGTCGGTGAGGAGTTGCTGCCGGCGTTTGCGGCGGTACGCGAGCAAGTGTCGATCCCGGCAGCCCGCGCCTGGTTTGTCGCCGATCAGGACACCTTCAGCCATCCGGGGATCGCGCCTGAGGGCTACATCAACCTGATCAGCGCCAGTGCCGACGCCTCGGGCGACAACCCGGCCAGCAGCCGGCAGATTTTTTTCGATGACCCTTGTTTCTATATCTACACCTCCGGCACCACCGGTTTGCCCAAGGCCGGCGTGTTCAAGCACGGCCGCTGGATGCGCAGTTCGGCGAGCTTCGGCATGATCGCCCTCGACATGCGCCCCGACGACATCGTCTATTGCACCTTGCCGCTGTACCACGCCACCGGGCTCTGCGTGTGCTGGGGTTCGGCGGTCAATGGCGCCTCGGGTTTCGCCATTCGCCGCAAGTTCAGCGCCCGGCAGTTCTGGAGCGACGTGCGCCGCTACCGCGCAACCACCATCGGTTACGTCGGCGAGTTGTGCCGTTATCTGGTGGATCAGCCGCTCAGCGCCGACGACAGCCGTCACGACGTGCGCAAGATGATCGGCAACGGCCTGCGGCCCGGCGCGTGGGCCGAGTTCAAGACCCGCTTCGGCGTGGATCACATCTGCGAGCTGTACGCGGCCAGCGACGGCAATATCGGCTTCACCAACATCCTCAATTTCGACAACACCATCGGTTTCTCGCTGATGGCCTGGGAGTTGGTGGCTTACGACCAGGACAGCGGCGAGCCGATTCGCGGTGACGACGGGTTCATGCGCAAGGTCGACCGGGGCGAGCGGGGGCTGTTGCTGGCGCGGATCGACGATAAGGCACCGCTGGACGGCTACACCGATCCGCAGAAAACCGCCAAGGTCGTGCTGCAAGACGTGTTCATCAAAGGGGATCGCTTCTTCAACACCGGCGATCTTCTGCGCAACATCGGTTTCGGCCACGCACAGTTTGTCGACCGCCTCGGCGACACCTACCGCTGGAAGGGCGAAAACGTCTCGACCACCGAGGTCGAGAACCTGCTGCTCCAACATCCGCACATTTCCGAAGCCGTGGCCTATGGCGTGGAAATCCCCAACACCAACGGTCGCGCCGGGATGGCGGCGATCACCCCGGCCGAGTCTTTGGCGACCCTGGATTTCGCCGAACTGCTGGCCTTCACCCGCGAACGCCTGCCGGCCTACGCGGTGCCGCTGTTCCTGCGGGTCAAGGTGAAAATGGAAACCACCGGCACCTTCAAATACCAGAAGACCCGCCTGAAAAACGAAGGTTTCGACCCCGGCCAGACAGGTGATGACCCGATTTATGCCTGGCTGCCGGGAACCGAAACCTACGTGCAGGTGACGAATGAAATCCTTGTCGACATCCGGGCAGGCAAGTATCGCTATTGATATTGGCTATCGGTCATCTTGGAAAAAAGGGGATGACAGCTATCGCCGCGCTCGGGAAACTGTCGGCTTTCCGAACGACCGAAAGTGGAGTTGCCCCATGTCCGACCAAAGCCGCCAGATGACCCCCGAAGAAGCTGCCGAATTCACCGAGCAGGTATTCAACAAGGCGCGCGAGGGCGATGCGGTGATGCTCGATCGCCTGATCACTGCCGGTCTGCCGGTGAACCTGACCAACAGCAAGGGCGACACCCTGCTGATGCTCGCCAGTTACTACGGGCATGTGGATGCGGTGCAAGTGTTGCTCAAGCACAAGGCCGACCCGGAACAACGTAACGGCAACGGCCAGAGCCCGATTGCCGGCGCGGCGTTCAAGGGTGACCTGGCCGTGGTCAAGGCCCTGGTCGAGGGGGGGGCGCAGATTGAAGGCGCCTCCTTCGATGGCCGCACGGCGCTGATGATGGCGGCGATGTTCAACCGGGTTGAAATCGTCGATTACCTGATCGACCAGGGCGCCGATCCGAAAGCCAAGGATGCCAATGGCATCACCGCACTGGACGCGGCCCGTACCATGGGCGCCGTGGACACCACCGCGCAGCTGGAAAAACTGCTGGGCTGAGGCCGCTGGCCGGAACCCGCTCTGTGGCGAAGGCGAGAATGCGCTATCCTTCGCGCCCTCAAAATTCCCTTCGCCACAGGATCCGCCCCCATGAAAGCCGCACTCGCCGAACTCATCAGCAAAATCAGCTCCGGCTGCATGGGCGAAGACGAGATTCAGAAGGTCGCGGATGAAGCGGCGCAGGCTTACGCCGATGCCGACGCATTTCTGACCGCCAACCCGGACATCAACTACGACGATACTTTCCCGATTCCGCTGGGCGAATGGGTGGTGGTCGGCAGCCTGCCCGAGACCGTACTGTTTCAGGCGGACACCTACGCTGACCTGTTCGCACAGATCGTGGCTTCGTTCGGCCCGGGCGTCGAATTCAACCTCAAGCCCAAGCAACTGGCCAAGACCGAGGCGCTGACCGCGCTCAACCGCATCCAGGTGCAGATGAGCAGCCTGAACAAGGAAAACGGTGGTTACACGCTGATGAACTTCAGCCAGTTGCTCGACGACGAGCTGCAAGTGGTGCTGGTCTACGGCAACGACGTGCCGCGCGTACTGGAACTGTGCGCCGAAGTCGGCATTGCCGCCGCGCCGTCGCTGGAAGCCCTGAAGGTCGCCGTTCACGTCTGAACGCAATAAAAGGGAACCCTGAGCGCGACCATCTATCCTAAAAGTGCATGCCACTATTCTGGAGTGACACCATGGGTTCCACGTTCAACGGCCTGGTCGGCCTGATCATTCTTGCGCTCGACATTTGGGCGATCATCAATGTGCTGAAAAGCGGCGCCGAGACCGGGATGAAAATCCTTTGGGTGCTGTTGATCATCCTGCTGCCGGTGCTGGGCCTGATCATCTGGGCGATTGCCGGGCCGCGGGGCAATGTGCGGATCTGACCGTTCGCACCCTGATCGGGTCGGGCCGATGAACTGAGGTTCGACCTGTCATCTTCGGCAACGTAGAATGCGCGCCTTTCCCGGGCAATCGAACCTGACGATTGGCGCCCGCGCATTCATCGGAGCACTTCACCATGACCGTCACCAAGACCAGCGAATACCTGGAAACCCTCTACGAAGGCTACGGCCAGCGTTTTCGCATGGAAAAACTGCTGCACGAAGTGCGCACCGAACACCAGCACCTGGTGATTTTCCAGAACCCGCGCATGGGCCGGGTGATGGCGCTGGACGGCGTGATCCAGACCACCGAAGCCGACGAATTCATCTACCACGAAATGCTCACCCACGTGCCGATCCTCGCCCACGGCACCGCCAAGCGCGTGCTGATCATCGGCGGCGGCGACGGCGGCATGCTGCGCGAAGTGACCAAACATGCCAGCGTCGAGCACATCACCATGGTCGAGATCGACGGCACCGTGGTCGACATGTGCAAAGAGTTTCTGCCGAACCACTCCAGCGGTGCGTACGACGATCCACGCCTGAACCTGGTGATCGACGACGGCATGCGTTTCGTCGCCACCACCACTGAAAAATTCGACGTGATCATTTCCGACTCCACCGACCCGATCGGTCCGGGCGAAGTGCTGTTCTCGGAAAACTTCTACCAGGCCTGCCACCGCTGCCTGAACGAGGGCGGCATCCTCGTGACCCAGAACGGCACGCCGTTCATGCAGATCGAAGAAGTGAAAACCACCGCCGGCCGCATGCGCAGCCTCTTCCCGGACTGGCACTTCTATCAGGCAGCCGTCCCAACCTACATCGGCGGTTCGATGACCTTTGCCTGGGGCTCTACCAACCCGGCCTACCGCAAGCTGAGCCGTGAAGTTCTGCAACAGCGCTTCATCGGCAGCGGCATCGTCACCCGCTACTACAACCCGGAAATCCATATCGGCGCCTTCGCCTTGCCGCAGTACGTGCTGCAGGCAGTGAACAAGCCAAGCAACGACTGATCGATCACGGGTCAGAAAAAGCCGAGGCCGGTGTGCGAAAACACGCTGGCCTCGGCTTTTTTCATGTTGCATCGGTGTAAACCTTTTGAACGATCAATCCTGTTAAAAGTCGAGATAGGTGTAAGCCCATTTGCGGGTTTGATCGAGGAGGCTCCGATGTCAAAGTGGAAAGTCACTTTCGTGGACGATCATGGTGAAACGATCGACGAAGTCTTCGAGTGCGAGGAATGCCCCAGTCATGAACGGGCAGCTCGCCTCATCAAGGAACGATTGCTGCCAGTCGCCGCCGAGCTTGACCTGAACGATCTGGAAGGGCGCACCGCCGATGCCGGCGTAAAAAGCCTGAAAACCCAGAACAGCATCGAAATCCGCAGCATCACCCCAATCTGAATCTTCATTTTCTTCATGTACCAGGCCTTGGCAGCGGCTCTATCTTGGGGCTACTCTGCAAGCGAGATCAGCGAACGGATCGCTAAGGTCTGGTCTTGTCAGCTACATGCTTGTTTCCCGTCGGCGACGCGGTTGCCGTAAGCACCCGGGCCCTGTGGGCCAGTGCAGGGAATACGGAAAGTCTATCCATCTATGCGAGGGGGACGATTCATGAGCACAGCCTATCAAGAAGACATCAGCAGCAGCGTGCTGCGCCGCATGAAAGAAGGCGGTTTCGATTTTTCCCGATTCCATCCCATCGAGTTCTACGCCATTTTCCCGGACGAGGAGCGGGCACGCAGGGCGGCAGGCAAATTTCGCGGTGAATCCATCAATGCCCAGGTCAGTGCGCGCGACGACGGCGCCTGGTCTCTGGAATTGAGCAAGGTGATGTACGCAACCTACGACGACATTGGCGATTTCGAGCAGGGCTTTTCGGCGGTGGTCGAGCCCTTGGGCGGCATCATCGAAGGCTGGGGCGTGAAACAGGAGATCCGCAACCGGCACCGTTTGAACTGATCACTCTCGCAACACGTCGAGCAACGGCTGACCTTCGGGTCGGCCGTTGTCGTGTCTGCCGTTGCGAAAGCTGCATGGCAAAACTCTGAAACAAGAAACCGGCGCAAAAAAAAGCCACCTGAAAAGGTGGCTAAAAGGGAAGACCGCAAGGAGAGGAAACCGGTCAGGGTTACGGCCGGGAGGGCTGCCGAGGCAAGCCGGATCAGTGAGGCTGCGTACTTCGTCAGCGACGTTTTTGCAGCGGATGCGCGGATTATCCGCAGCCGCCGACGGGCAGTGAAATCAACTCTGACTATGCTGGTGATAGGCGACGGGACTGCGTCGCAATGAGGCGGGGGCGATCAGGTGGGAGCATTTGCCGCACAGGAATGGTGCGGTGCATGCGGCGTGAATATCCAACCGATTGAAATCAAAGCGTTTATGCCGATGGCACGGGCCTTGCGAAGGCCTGTATGTCCGGAGTGACAAGGAGTACGGCATGATCCGCACCTATTTTGATGAGATGTACGATGCCGGCGGCCAGATCCGCCCGCATTACCGGGAGTTTGCCCGCTGGCTGGCCGAAACGCCTGACGAGCTGCTGGCCCAGCGGCGACGCGAGGCCGATCTGCTGTTCCATCGCGCCGGGATCACCTTCACGCTCTACGGGGACGAGCAGGGGACAGAGCGTCTGATTCCCTTCGACACCATTCCGCGCAGCATTCCGGCCAGTGAATGGCGGATCGTCGAGCGCGGCTGCATCCAGCGGGTCAAGGCGTTGAACATGTTCCTCGCCGACCTTTACCACGAGCAACGCATCATCAAGGCCGGGATCATTCCCGCCGAGCAGGTGCTGGCCAACGAGCAATATCAGTTGGCGATGCAGGGGCTGGACCTGCACCGCGATATCTATTCGCACATCTCCGGCGTCGATCTGGTGCGCGACGGCGACGGCACGTATTACGTGCTCGAGGACAACCTGCGCACGCCAAGCGGTGTGAGCTACATGCTCGAAGACCGCAAGATGATGATGCGCCTGTTCCCCGAACTGTTCGCGGCCCAGCGCATCGCTCCCATCGACCATTACCCGAACTTGCTGCTCGACACCCTGAAAAGCTCAAGCCCGATCGACAACCCGAGTGTCGTGGTGCTGACGCCGGGTCGGTTCAACAGCGCGTTTTTCGAGCATGCATTTCTCGCCCGGGAAATGGGCGTGGAGCTGGTGGAGGGCGCGGACCTGTTTGTGCGCGACGACAAGGTCTTTATGCGCACCACCGACGGCCCGAAAGCGGTGGACGTGATCTACCGCCGGCTCGACGACG
This sequence comes from Pseudomonas sp. 22085, assembly GCF_052045815.1. Taxonomy (NCBI): domain Bacteria; kingdom Pseudomonadati; phylum Pseudomonadota; class Gammaproteobacteria; order Pseudomonadales; family Pseudomonadaceae; genus Pseudomonas; species Pseudomonas sp. 22085. The sequence goes on along the minus strand of NZ_JBQEQA010000029.1, from coordinate 17,939 downwards.
CGTTCCTCGATCCGCTGGCCTTCCGCCCGGATTCGATGCTCGGCGTGCCGGGGCTGCTGTCGTCGTATCGCTCCGGCAACGTGGTGCTCGCCAATGCCATCGGCACCGGCGTGGCGGACGACAAATCGGTGTATCCGTTCGTTACCGAAATGATCCGTTTCTACCTCGACGAAGAACCGATCCTGAAGAACGTGCCGACCTGGCAATGCCGCAACCCGTCTGAACTTTCCCACGTGCTGGCCAATCTTCCGGATCTGGTGGTCAAGGAAACCCAGGGCTCCGGCGGTTACGGGATGCTCGTGGGGCCGGCGGCGACCACCGCGGAAATCGATGCGTTCCGTGAGCGGATCAAGGCCAAGCCCCACGCGTACATCGCGCAACCGACGCTGTCGCTGTCGACTTGTCCGACCTTTGTCGAAAACGGCATTGCGCCGCGTCACATCGACCTGCGCCCGTTCGTATTGTCCGGCCGTGAAACCCGGGTCGTGCCCGGCGGTTTGACCCGTGTCGCCCTGCGTGAAGGCTCTCTGGTGGTGAATTCATCCCAGGGCGGCGGAACCAAGGACACCTGGGTGGTCGAGGATTGAAGGAAGCCTGCCATGTTAAGTAGAACTGCCTCGGATCTGTACTGGATGTCGCGCTACCTGGAGCGGGCGGAAAACCTCGCACGGATGCTCGACGTCAGTTATTCGCTGTCGCTGATGCCGCAGGACGGCCGTGGCGACGGTCTGCACGAACTGGCGATGCCGCTGCTGATCACCGGCACGCTGGACGATTACCTGGAACGCCACGGCGAGCTGCATGCCGAGCGCTTGCTGCACTTCTTCGCCCTCGACGCGGCCAATCCGGCGAGCATCTATAGCTGCCTCGGCGCGGCGCGCGCCAGCGCCCATGCGGTGCGTGGCCGGATCACCGCCGACATGTGGGAGAACATCAACGCCACCTGGCTGGAGATTCGCGGGATCGCCAATCAGGGCCTCAGCCGCTATGGCATGAGCCGCTTCTGCGAGTGGATCAAGGAGCGTTCGCACCTGTTCCGTGGGGCATCCTACGGCACCATCATGCGCAACGACGCGTTTCGTTTCATTCGCCTGGGGACCTTCATCGAGCGGGCGGACAACACCTTGCGCCTGCTCGATGCGCGTTACGAAATGGCCGGCGATCAGGCCGAAGCAGTCAGCGACGGCACCGCTCACGCCTATTACCAGTGGAGCGCCTTGTTGCGGGCGCTGTCATCGTTCGAGGCCTACACCGAAATCTATCGCGATGCGCCGGGCGCCCGGCATGTGGCCGAGCTGTTGCTGTTGCGCGCCGACGTGCCGCGTTCGCTGCGGGCCTGCACCGAAGAGATCGACCAAATTCTGGCGCAGTTGCCGGGGGCCAACGGTCGTCCCGCACAAAGGCTGGCGGCGGAAATGGATGCGCGTCTGCGCTACACCGGCATTCAAGAAATTCTCGAGGAAGGGCTGCACGCCTGGCTCACCGAGTTCATCCCGCTGGTGCGCCAGCTGGGCAACGCCATTCACAGTTCCTACCTGGAGGCCGCATGAGACTTTCCATCAGCCACGAGACCACCTATCACTACGAAGATCAGGTGCGCGCGAGCATCCAGTACCTGCGCCTGACACCCCACGACAGCGAGCGTCAGCACGTGCTGAGCTGGCAGCTCGACCTGCCACGCCCGGTACGAGCCCAGCTCGATCCGTTCGGCAACATTCTGCACGTCCTGACCATGGACGAGCCTCACGAAGCGATCATCATCGGCGCCCGGGGGCAGGTCGATATCGACGAGTTGCGCGAAGCCGAGCACGAGAGTCAGTCGGCGCTGCCGTTCCTGCGTTTCACCCGGCTGACCGAGGCTGACGAGGCGTTGCGGGCGTTTGCCGAGAAATCCTGCAAGCAGCGACGGGACCGCAATGCACTGATCGACCTGATGCATGGGCTGAACCAGCACATGACCTACAAGCCGGGCGCCACCGAAGTCGATACCAGCGCTGCCGAGGCGTTTGCCGGGCGGGCGGGTGTTTGCCAGGACCACGCCCACGCGTTCCTGGCCTGCGCACGCAGCCTTGGTGTGCCGTCACGTTATGTGTCGGGTTATCTGTACAGCGAGGATTGCGAGCATCTGGCCAGTCACGCCTGGGCCGAAGCCTGGATCGATGACGCCTGGTACAGCTTTGACGTGACCAATGAACTGGCGCGGCCGGAGCGGCACCTGAAACTGGCGGTGGGGCTGGATTACCTCGACGCCTGCCCGGTGCGCGGCATGCGCCGGGGCGGCGGGTCAGAGCAGATGCACGCGAAAGTGCTGGTGTCGCCGACACCAGCGCCAATCATCTCGGTGCAGCAGCAGTAAGATCCGGGATACCGCATCGCTGGCAAGTCGAGTCGTCGCACCGCAGCTCCCACAGAAATGCCGCTGATTCAAATCCAACGCATAACCTGTGGGAGCGGGCTTGCCCGCGAAGAGGCCAGTGAGCGCACTGCAAGACTCAAGTCATCAAGGCTTAACCTTGCGCCCGGCCATGTGCTGCAAATACCCGATCAGTTTCTGCAGATCCGCATCCGGCAACACCTCGGCGGAAAACCCCGGCATCTTCGCCTGCGGCCACTGGCGCAGACTCTGTGGGTCGCGGATGTAGCGCTTGAGGAAGTCCGCGCCGAAGTATTCGGTCGGGTTGTACGGAATATTCAGGTCCGGCCCGAATTGCGCATCGCCTGCGCCATTCAGGCGATGGCAGGCCAGGCAGTTCTTCTGGAACAGGGCAAAGCCCTGATTCACCGGGTCATCGGCCTTCAACGCAAGATCCGGCAACAAGGCAGGGAAGCGCTCGGCCACCGGTGCCATGCGCTTGATGCTCGCCACTTCGAACGGCCATTGTTCCGGGCTGATGTTGCCGGCCTGCGGATCAGTCCACACCAGATAGAACGGCCCGGCGCTGTGCTTGCCTTCCGACAGCGGCGGCCAGGGCTGCGCCGGATCTTCGATGGCCAGCCAGGCGCGGGAACCTTTGCTCTCAAGTAGCGGCGCGGCGGAAAGCTCTGCGGCGAAACCGTCCAGCGCTACGGCTTGCAGGTGATCCTCCGGTTTGATGCCGGTCAGCAGCGCGGCCATCGGCACGGCGCGATAAGTCATGTCCTTCTTGTAGGACACATCATTCTTGATCGTGAGGGTTTGTACCTGAGGATGCTTGAGCAACTCCTCGGTCTGCCAGGTGCGGGTGTTTGCACCCAGCTCCAGGTTCAGCTGCGCGGCAGAAAGGGGCATGCTCAGCAGCGCGGCCCCAAATAGAATGAGCGTTTTCAAGTGATCGCCGTCCATGTCGTGGAAGTGCGCAAAGATTGGCACAGCCACGCTGGCCCGGGTAGCGGGCCAGTCGCATTTTCAGTGGCGATACACAATACCTGACACTTGAATCAGCCGATGACCTTGGTCAGGTTCGGCAGAATCAACAACAGCGTCGTGGCGAAAAGAATGAGCCCTGCTTGACGTACTTTCGGTTGTTTGAACATGGCTTGACCGCCTTTTTTGTTATTTCCTGATGCCTGCCTGCATATCCATGATGGCAAGCGCTGCACTTCCTGTTGAAGAACGTCTGCCTCGGCAAAACCCGACGACAACAACGTACATCTTCACCTTAGGGCCCGCGTCACGCTTCGCTTAGATCCATTTCGTATGTATTTGCTACCTGTCGCGATTAAAAAGGCATGAGGCCCATTGCCAGCTTCTTTGCCGCCCGTTTGCTAGACAGCTCGCGCACCTGAACCGGTTAATCAAGCCACGGATGACCGTCCGTCTGAGCGTGCGCGTCAACGTCATTGAGCGCTGTGGTCATTGAATCCATGACGGGTGAAGACAACAGTGGCAGCACGAATTTCACTCACCGCACAGGTTCGAGGACGTCATGACCCAAGCTTTGATTTTCGACGCGTTACGCACGCCCCGTGGCAAGGGCAAGGCCGACGGTTCGCTGCACAGCGTCAAACCGGTGAACCTGGTGGCAGGGCTGCTGACCGCTTTGCAAGCGCGCACGGCGCTGGACACCAGCCAGGTCGATGACGTGGTGCTCGGTTGCGTCACGCCGATTGGCGATCAGGGCTCGGACATCGCCAAGACCGCGGTGCAGGTGGCCGATTGGGATGTCAGCGTCGCGGGCGTGCAGATCAACCGCTTCTGCGCCTCGGGACTGGAAGCGGTGAACCTGGGGGCGATGAAAGTGCGCTCCGGGTTTGAAGAGCTGGTGGTGGTCGGCGGCGTCGAATCCATGTCTCGCGTGCCGATGGGTAGCGACGGTGGCGCCTGGGCGCTCGACCCGCAGACCAATCTGCACAGCCACTTCACGCCACAAGGCGTCGGCGCCGACCTGATCGCCACCCTTGAAGGCTTCAGCCGTCAGGACGTCGATGCCTACGCGCTGCACTCGCAACAGAAAGCGGCGCGCGCCCGGGCCGACGGATCGTTCAACAAGTCGTTGGTGCCGGTGCAGGACCAGAACGGCATCATCCTGCTTGATCACGATGAGTTCATTCGCGCCGAGTCGACCCTCGAAGGTCTGGGCAAACTCAAGCCGAGTTTCGAAATGATCGGCCAGATGGGCTTCGACGCCACGGCACTGCGAGTCTACAGCCATGTCGAGCGGATCAATCATGTGCACACGCCGGGCAACAGCTCGGGGATCGTCGATGGCGCGGCGCTGATGCTGATCGGCTCCGAAGCCAAGGGGCGTGCGTTGGGCCTGCAACCCCGGGCGCGGATCGTCGCCACGGCGGTCACCAGCACCGACCCGACCATCATGCTCACCGGCCCGGCGCCGGCCACCCGCAAGGCACTGGCCAAGGCCGGGCTGCGGGTGGAGGACATCGACCTGTTCGAGGTCAACGAGGCCTTCGCCTCGGTGGTGCTGAAATTCATCAAGGACATGGCCGTCGATCCGGACAAGGTCAACGTCAATGGCGGCTCGATCGCCATGGGCCATCCGCTGGGGGCCACCGGTTGCGCGATCCTCGGCACCTTGCTCGATGAACTGGAAGCCCGGCGCCTGCGCTACGGCCTGGCGACGCTGTGCGTCGGCGGTGGCATGGGCATCGCCACCATCATCGAACGCCTCTGACCTCAAGGAATCCTGTCATGACCCAAGCCATTCGTTACGAAAAAGGCCAGGACGGCATCGTCCTCCTGACCATCGACATGCCGGGCCAGAGCGCCAACACTATGAACGCGGTGTACCGCGAGGCCATGGCCGAAAGCGTCGCCCGTTTGCAGGCGGAAAAAGATGACATCGCCGGGGTGATCATCACTTCGGCCAAGAAAACCTTCTTCGCCGGCGGCGACCTGAATGAACTGATCAAGGTCGGCAAGCCCGAAGCCAAGGCGTTCTACGACATGGTGCTGACCCTCAAGGGTCAGTTGCGCACTCTGGAAACCCTCGGCAAACCGGTGGTCGCGGCGATCAACGGCGCGGCGCTCGGCGGCGGCTGGGAAATCTGCCTGGCCTGCCACCACCGCGTGGCGCTGGACGATGCGTCGGTGCAACTCGGTTTACCGGAAGTGACCCTCGGCCTGTTGCCGGGCGGCGGTGGTGTGGTGCGGATGGTGCGCATGCTTGGCATCGAAAAGGCTTTGCCGTATCTGCTTGAAGGCAAGAAAGTCCGTCCGCAGCAGGCGTTGCAGGCAGGTTTGATCGATGAACTGGCGGCGGATCGCGATGAGCTGCTGGCCAAGGCCCGGGCCTGGATCCTGGCCAATCCTGCGGCCGTGCAGCGTTGGGATGTGAAGGGTTATCAGATTCCCGGCGGCACGCCATCCAATCCGAAAGTTGCGCAGATGCTGGCGATTGCGCCGTCGATCCTGCGCACCAAAACCCAAGGCACGTTGCCGGCACCGGAGAAGATTCTGTGCGCGGCGGTGGAAGGCGCGCAGGTGGATTTCGACACGGCGCACCTGATCGAAACCCGCTACTTTACCGAACTGACCACCGGCCAGATCTCGAAAAACCTGATCGGCACCTTCTGGTTCCAGCTCAATGAAATCAATGCCGGCGGGTCGCGGCCGCAGGGTTTTGCGCCTTATGCGACGAAGCGCGTGGGCGTGCTCGGCGCGGGCATGATGGGCGCCGGGATCGCCTATGTCAGCGCATCGGCCGGGATCGACGTGGTGCTCAAAGACATCAACCTCGCGGCTGCGGAAAAGGGCAAAGCCCATTCGGCGGCATTGCTGGACAAGAAAGTCGCTCGCGGGCAGATGACTGCGCAGCAGCGTGAAGCGGTGCTGGCGCGCATCCATCCGACCGAAAGCGACGCCGATCTGGCAGGTTGCGATCTGATCATCGAGGCGGTGTTCGAGGATCGTCAGCTCAAGGCCAAGGTCTCGGCGGCAGCGCAACAGGTGGTCGGCGCCGACGCTGTGATTGCTTCCAACACCTCGACCTTGCCAATCACTGGCTTGGCGACTGCAGTACCGGATCAAAGCAAGTTCATCGGCCTGCACTTCTTCAGCCCGGTGGAGAAGATGCCGTTGGTGGAAATCATCAAAGGCGCGCAAACCAGCGACGAAACGCTTGCCCGTGGGTTCGATTTCGTACTGCAAATCAAGAAAACCCCGATTGTGGTCAACGACAGTCGTGGCTTCTTCACTTCGCGGGTATTCGGCACTTTCACCAACGAAGGCATTGCCATGCTGGGTGAGGGCGTCAGTGCGCCGATGATCGAGACCGAAGCGCGTAAGGCCGGCATGCCTGTCGGGCCGCTGGCGATCTCTGACGAAGTTTCCCTCAGCCTGATGAGCCATATCCGTCAGCAAACGGCCAAAGACCTTCAAGCAGAAGGGAAACCGCTGATTGAGCACCCGGCGTTCGCCGTGATTGACTTGCTGCTCAACGAATACAAGCGGCCGGGCAAGGCAGCGGGAGGCGGTTTTTATGAGTACCCGGCGGGTGGTCAGAAACATCTGTGGCCCGAGCTGAAAACCCGTTTCGAGAAAGCCGACGGGCAGATTTCGCCCAAGGATGTGCGTGATCGACTGCTGTTCGTGCAGGCCATCGAGACCGTGCGCTGTGTGGAGGAGGGCGTGCTGACGTCGACGGCGGACGCCAACGTCGGCTCGATCTTCGGCATCGGCTTCGCGGCATGGACGGGCGGCGCGTTGCAGTTCATCAATCAATATGGCGTGAAGGACTTTGTCGCGCGGGCGCAGTATCTGGCGGAGCAGTACGGCGAGCGTTTCGTACCGCCAGCGTTGCTGCTTGAGAAGGCTGCGAGGGGCGAATTGTTCTAACGGGCTGGGGACGCATTTCGGGGCTTGCCTTGCCGGGTGGTTTCAAGGCAGGCTCTGGGCTGTGCATTATTCCCATCACGTGTCAGGTATTTTTTATGTCGCTACGCATCTGCATTCTGGAAACCGACATCCTGCGTCCGGAACTGGTCGATCAATATCAGGGTTACGGGCAGATGTTCCAGCACCTGTTCTCGCAACAGCCGATCGCCGCCGAGTTCACGGTGTACAACGTGATGCAGGGCGATTATCCGAGTGATGACCTGACTTTCGATGCGTACCTGGTCACTGGCAGCAAGGCCGATTCGTTCGGCACCGACCCGTGGATCCAGACCCTCAAGCAATACCTGCTGACCCGCTATGAGCGCGGCGACAAACTGCTCGGCGTGTGCTTCGGCCATCAGCTATTGGCACTGCTGCTGGGCGGCAAAAGCGAGCGAGCTACGCAGGGTTGGGGAGTCGGCATTCACAATTACAAACTGGCCGCCAAGGCGCCGTGGATGAGCCCGGTGCGTGAAGAGTTGACGCTGTTGATCAGCCACCAGGATCAGGTCACGGCGCTGCCGGAGAATGCCACGGTGATTGCATCGAGCGATTTCTGCCCGTTCGCCGCGTACCACATCAACGATCAGGTGCTGTGCTTCCAGGGGCATCCGGAATTCATCCACGACTATTCGCGGGCGCTGTTGGATCTGCGTCAGGAAGCGCTGGGCGAGCAGGTGTACAGCAAGGGCGTGGCCAGCCTGGAGCATCAGCACCACGGCACCACGGTGGCGGAGTGGATGATGCGCTTCGTGGCGCACAAGCCGACCGCCGCTTGAGTCCGAACGCCCTCGTGCCTTGCACGGGGGCGTTTTTTTACTTACAGCCAACCGGATTTCTTGAAGCTCGCCCACAGGCTCACGCAGCCGACCGTGATAAAGCCCAGTACGCCGAAATAGCCGTAGTGCCAGCTCAACTCCGGCATGTTCTGGAAATTCATCCCGTAGATCCCCGCCACCGCCGTCGGGAATGCCAGAATCGCCGCCCACGCTGCAAACTTGCGCTGCACCACGCTCTGGCGTGACGCCTCCAGCAGCACGCCAATTTCGATGGTCTGGCTGGCGATGTCGGCCAGCGTAGTCAGGTCTTCCATCTGCCGGTTCACATGGATCTGCACGTCGCGAAAGTACGGACGCATGTTCTTGTCGATGAAGGGGAAGCTCAGCTTCTGCAGTTCTTCGCTGATTTCCACCATGGGAGCGGCGTAGCGGCGCAGACGCAGTACGTCGCGACGCAGGCCGTGCAGCTTTTGGATGTCGTGTTCATTCAGTGCGCTGCACAGCACATTGCGCTCCAGCTCATCAATCTCGGCATGGATCGCTTCGCCCACCGGCTGATAGTTTTCGATCACGAAATCCAGCAGCGCATACAGTACGAAATCTTCCCCGTGTTCCAGCAACAGCGGCCGCGCCTCACAGCGCTGGCGGACATGGGCGTAGGACGCCGAATGGCCATTGCGGGCAGTGATGATGTAGCCCTTGCCGGCGAAGATATGGGTTTCGATGAACTGCAGAATTCCGTGTTCGCGCACCGGCGAGTAGGTGACGATGAACAGCGCGTCGCCAAAGGTTTCGAGCTTCGGCCGGCTGTGTTTTTCCAGGGCGTCTTCGATGGCCAGTTCGTGCAGATTGAACTGGCGTTGCAGGTTGGCCAGTTCCTGGGCATTCGGCTCTTCGAGGCCGATCCAGACGAAGTGGCCAGTCTTGGCGGCCCAGGCCGCGCCTTCGTCGAGGGTAATATTGGTGACTTTCTTACCGGCGCTGTAAACCGCAGCAGCAACAACTCGACCCATGGTGGTGATTCACTTCTACTTGGCAGATGGCAGGGGAGGCATGGCTTCAGCTTAGCCGTGTCGCTGCTTGAGAGTCAGTGAAATCTGCACAGTTCAACGGACAAAAGAAAACCCGCACTGGGCGGGCTTCTTTATTCACGCGGCTTGCAGCTGCCGGTCCATCGCATCGATGCATTCGCGCATCTGTTCGCGGCACTGGTTGATGAGCGTGGGCATGTCGTCCATGGTCATGCCGGCGGTAGGAATCGCCGGCAGCGAGCGAATGAGAATTTTCCCGCTGTGCCAGCGATTCAGACGCATGTGCTTGATGTAGCTGCTGACACACACCGGAACGATCGGCACTCCGGCGGCGATGGCCATCTGGAACGCGCCTTTCTTGAACGGCAGCAGTTCTTCACCCAGGTTGCGGGTGCCTTCCGGAAAGACCCAGATCGAGGTGTCTTTGTGCTGCAAGGTGTCGGTGGTGGTCAGCATCGACTGGCGCGCCTTGTGCGCGTTCCCACGATCGATCAACACATTGCCCGCCAGCCAGAACAGTTGCCCGAACAGCGGTACCCACTTCAGGCTTTTCTTGCCGATGCACACGGTACGATGCGGCACCACGTTACCGAACACGAACAGGTCGTAGTTGGACTGATGGTTGGCGATGATCACGCAGCTGTCGGGTTTGTTCATTAGCGCGCCAACATCGGCCTTCACCCGCAGACGCAAAATGCACATGGCCGGCAGTGCATAGAGACGGGCACACAGGCGACTGTTGTCCGGATTGAACGGGCGGCACAGCCCGAGGATCACCCCGAGGATTCCCGCCAGAATAAAGTGCAGGCCCATCAATAACATACGAAACACAAACAGCATTTTCAGGCCCATCGGGACAAAAGGTGGCGCAGTGTACGGATGTGCACTGTTTTCGGCAATTGCCGCTATAGAGTCCGGAGATGGGCGATGTTTAAGCGCATGTTTCCGACTTGTTGGTCAGAGGCGTCCTAGAGCTGCTGCGGAGTTTTCAACGGGGCGTGCAAGAAAAAGCCCGACACGACGGTCGGGCTTTTCTGAATCGGTATGAGCCGGGTGTCAGCCCAAGTGTTCCTGATCCTGGATGATTGCGTTGTCCAGGGTTTCCAGCAGCGCCTTGCGCACTTTCAGCTTGGTGTTCTTGTGCGCGGTCATGTTGATCTTCTTCAACTGACGCGCGGCGGCGAGGGCAGCGCCTTGCAGTTCTTCTGCCGCGACCACCTTGTCGAGAAAACCGGCATCCACTGCGCTTTGCGGATCAAACATCTCCCCGTTGATCACCGAGCGATGGAAGGCCGAGCGACGCAGACGATCACGAGCCAGCTCGATGCCGGCGTGGTGCATGGTCATGCCGATCTGCACTTCGTTCAGACCGATGCTGAACGGGCCGTCGACGCCGATCCGGTAATCGGCGGACAGCAGAATGAATGCGCCTTTGGCCACGGCATGCCCCGGGCAAGCAACGATTACCGGGAACGGGTGCGACAACAGGCGACGGGCCAGGGTCGAGCCGGCGGTCACCAGCGACACGGCCTCTTTAGGGCCAGCAGTCATCACTTTCAGGTCATAGCCGCCAGACAGAATGCCCGGCTGACCGGTGATGATCACAATGGCACGATCCGCCACCGCCTGATCCAGCGCCGCGTTGAAGGCCGCGATCACGTCCGGGGAAATGGCGTTGACCTTGCCGTTGCTCAGGGTCAGGGTCGCGATACCGTCTTCGAGGTGGTAGGCAATCAGGTCGCTCATGGCGCAATTCCTTGTAAGAAAGATGGGCAGACGTTACCCACCGTCGCCGGTCAGGTAAAGCACTGTGACTGACCCGCCAGTCACCCTTGTGCGGCTGATCCGCCGCAACGTGCCCCATGGCAAACGCCTCCACACCTATATAGAAGGGCCGTGCTCACCCGAGATTGGCCGGATTGCCATGGCTCTGCGATGGCGGAAACGACTTTATCTCTTAACCGCATGAAAATTCTGAAAAAAAGTTTGCCATCAGAAAAGCTTTCGACTACATTAGCGCGCCTCGACAGACAGAACATGTCTGAAGAGATACGGTGAAGTGTCCGAGTGGCTTAAGGAGCACGCCTGGAAAGTGTGTATACAGGAAACTGTATCGAGAGTTCGAATCTCTCCTTCACCGCCAAATTCGATGTAAACAAAACCCCTGGTTTCGAAAGAAGCCAGGGGTTTTGTGCATTCTGGTGCCCGGTTTTTTGGTCGCAGAGATCGCTTCGGCTTCTCTTTGCCAGGGCATTACAATCGTGGCTTTATCCGGCAAGTAAAAGGACGACCTCCATGATCATTTCCACCACCCATTCCATCGAAGGCCGGCAGATTACGGCGTATCTGGATATCGTCAGTGCCGAGTCGGTGCAGGGCGTGAATGTGATTCGCGATATGTTCGCCGGCATGCGGGACTTTTTCGGTGGGCGTTCGCAGACGCTGGAGCGGGCGTTGAAGGAGGCGCGTATTCAGGCGACTGACGAAATCAAGGAGCGCGCGCGGGCCTTGCAGGCGGATGCGGTGGTCGGGGTGGATTTCGAGATCAGCATGCCAGCGGGAAAGGGCGGCATGGTGGTGGTGTTTGCGACCGGTACGGCGGTCAAGTTGCGCTGAGGCTTGTGAGCCCATTCAAAGGAATGGGCTCTTTGCTGACAATCAGCCCTGTGGTTTGAGCAGGACAGTGCCTTTCGAATCGTAGGTCAGTGGTGTATCGATCGCGACGAGAGGCGGGGTATCGCCCGGCTGAGCTGGTTGGGCCGGGTCAGGGTGGTAGATGACACCAGGCTGCAACGGACTCGGCCCGGTCGGTTGCTTGATGACGATTTCGCCCGAAGCGACTTTTTCCTTGAATTTCTCTGCCCCGGCTTTGCCGGCGGCGATCTGTTCATCCGTGAGCTTTACAACGGGCAGTGTCGGGAATCCTTTGATTTCCATGTTCTCTCCTTGAGATTCATTGCGTAGGAAAAAGGGCAGCGGCCGGTCGCCGGGAATCTTTAGCGGCGTGAGACCAACGGTTCGTTATTGTGTTTAATTTCCGTGGGCCATTCGTCGGGCTCCGGGTGATCTGAACCGCAAGTCCAGGAATGACCGGCTAGTCTCAAAAGTCTTGGAGGTCGATATTTTTTCAGGCAAAAGGGTTTGCCGGTGTCGGCCCGCATTTGGAAAGGGGTGAGGAGATGACTGATCCGTACATCGAAGACGACGGGGCTGAGTTTTCATTCAACAATTGCGTGCGCTGCGGCCAGACGGAGTATCAGGCCGGATTCGGTGAGGATCCGGTGCAGACCGGCAAGATCAAGTCGACAACACCCAAGGGGCCTAAAGCAAAATTTTTGCCCAAGGTGACGGCACGTTCCAGGAAGTAATCCGGATGCCACACAGCCCCGCCATTGAGCGGGGTTTTTTGTTTCTTTTTCGAGAAATGCCCTACAGAAATTGCAAATTCGTTTGGTTTCTTTCACAAACTTTTCACACCCGCCTGAGTAGGGTGAAGCCATCCGTTAGAAAGCAAGTCTCCAGCCCGTCTCCCCAGCGGGCTTTTTTTTGCCTGCCATAAAACCTTTTCCATAATTGCTGTCCAATCGGCGCCAAGTGCGCTGCAACGCTGGACATTGCCGCGGCAACAGCATTCAATCTGCGCCCTTTTTTATTCCTTCTGTTGAGGTTCTCGTCATGCGTTTAACTCTGCCTGCTCTGGTTCTGGGGCTTCTGGTTGCTCAAGGTGCAATGGCTGGCGACGGTACCGCCGCACTGGGTGGCGGTCTGGGCGGCGCGCTGGGTAACGTGGTTGGCCAGAAAATGGGCGGCAGCAACGGCGCGGCCATTGGCGCTGGCCTGGCCGGCGCGGCTGGCGGTGCGTTGGCAGCGAAGAAGGGGGCCCGCACAAAGGCGGCCATTGGCGGTGGTGTCGGTGCAGCGGGTGGTTCGATCATCGGCAACAGCCTGGGTGGCAAGAACGGCGCGACTATCGGTGCCGGCCTGGGCGGCGCTGCTGGCGGCGCAGTGGGCAGCAACTTGTCCAAGGGGCACAAGCGTCACTGATTGCGAATGCATGTCTGAAAAGGACCGACTTTATGCCGGGCCTTTTCGTTGCTGAACGTTTTACCCGAATTCGCCTCCAATGCCACATAGCCCACTCCGCGGGCGAACCGTCCCGATCCGGGACCTGTGAGGTCTGTATGCGCTCGACTTTAACTGCAACTGCGTTGGTTATAGGACTGCTCGTGGCTCAAGGCGCCATGGCTGCCGGCGATGGTTCCGCGGCTGTCGGTGGTGGGCTGGGCGGTGTACTGGGCAATGTGGTCGGCGGCCAGCTCGGCGGCAGCACCGGTGCTGCGGTGGGTGCCGGCGTTGGCGGTGCGGCCGGTAGTGCCGTCGGAGCGAACAAACGCAATCGCACGGAAGCCGCCATTGGCGGTGGCCTCGGCGCCGCAGGCGGTTCAGTGGTCGGCAACAGCCTCGGCGGCTCCACCGGTTCGACCATTGGCGCAGGGTTGGGTGGCGCAGCGGGTGGTGCGGTCGGCAACAACCTGGGTGACGATGGCGGCAAGTCGCACTCCGGCGGTGGTCATAAGCACAAGTACAAACACAAGAATCGTCATCGTTGAGTGATCGGTTCTACGGAAACCCGGCTTTATGCCGGGTTTTTTGTGCCTGTGCGTCATGCGCAGGAACGATTGGCGACCATACTTTTCGAACGTCGTATACGAATGCGACTGACGAGGTGCGCCATGACTCCCGAAACCGAAGGCAAGGAAGAAAAAGGCCCGAGCGGATTGCCGTTTATCAATGATCCGGGGAATGAAGATCCGGGGTCATTGATGGATGATGCGACGGTTCCGCTTTTGGAGGGTGAGGAAGAGCTTGAGTATGAGGATTTTGATGATGATGAGTGATGGACACTTGTTTCGTTGAATATTGGAAATTCTATTTAGAGCGCTAAGGGCTTGAGCAGTGGTCTAACCCAGCCATTCGCTATCGAACAAACGAGACATCAATCCTGTCCGCGTTAATTTTGACGAACTGCCCATTCAGATGTGGGTATTCGTAGTGGATATCCTGATCCATAAAATCAACAAACGACCGGAAAACCTCGCCATCCAGATAGCCATAAACTTCACAGTGGAATCCACTACCGAGCATCTTGATCTGCATTTCTTCGCATTGTGTGGCTGACACAAACTCGTCATCAGACAGCACCATTTCGAACTCAGCCTCGTAAGTTTTTCCGACCTCAATTTTCGAAGGGCTGTGGCTTACGAAGCATCTGACCTCAACGCCCTCAACAACCAGCAAAATAGCGTCTTCTACAAACGGATCTATTTCGACGACCAAAGCTTTGTGTGTCTTAGTCATGAGCAGGTCTCACTGTTTTATCTTGTGCATTACCATTGATTGTCCGCCAAAATTCTTTTCCACTTTTGGTGTGTAGAGTCGTAATTTCATCATTTGTGTTGGTGCCCACGAAAGCAAATTTCGCTTCACCTTTCCGGTTATTCCCCATTAGTTGGATATATCCTGCTCGCATCTCTCCTTTGTATAAGTACTCCACACGCGTGCCTTGATTCACTACTCCTCGTGCGATGAGCAAGTACTCTTCGTTGGTCATCGCCTTGAATTCGGCGCCATGCTTTTCAAAATGCGCGGCGAGTTTTTCATCACTACCAAAATTTCCCGGTCGAGATTTGGGCTTTGGGGTCAGCGGTTCACCTTCGTCAACAACCGAACCGCTCACCCCATCCGGAACCGGACATCCTGGCTTGTTCGGCGGCGGACAATTGGAGCTCAACCCCAACGGATCCACCCACCCCGTCGGATTCGGCACGTACTGGTACTGGTTCAGTCCACCCGCCAGCTTCACCGGATCCGGCGTCAGGTACCGCCCCACGTCCGGGTCGTAGTACCGGTGCCGGTTGTAATGCAGCCCGCTTTCCTCATCGAAGTACTGCCCCTGAAACCGTAGTGGCTGGTTCAAGTAGTCCTCGGTCGCGAGCTCCAGCGAGGTGACCTTGCCGTAGGCGCTGTATTTGGCTGACCAGACGATCTCGCCGCTGTAGTCGGTCAACTCCTGCGGGGTGCCGAGGTGGTCGAGTTGGTAGTAGAACGGGCAGGCGCGTTTCGGGCCTTTGCCGTCGAGCATGGCCAATGGGCGGAAGGTGCCGGGTTCGTAGATGAAACTGCGGTGCTGTTCCTGGCTGCTTTCGGCGATCAGGTGGTCGCCTTGCCAGAAGAACTCGGTGGTCTGGCCGTTGACGGTTTTGCGGATGCGCCGGCCGAAGGCGTCGTATTGGTAGGTGGCGCTGGTGCCGTCGGGGCGGGTGAGGCCGATCAGGCGGTGCTGGCTGTCGTAGCGGTATTCGGTGACGAGGGTTTGCGCACGGCCACGGCGTTCGCGGATCAGGTTGCCGAAGGCGTCGTAGTCGTAGTGCCGGTCGCCCTGCATTTGCAGGCGATTGCCTTTGATCTGCGTCGGGCCGGGGCGATCCTGCATCAGCAGGTTGCCGGCCGGGTCGTGGGCGAAGGTTTCCGGCACATCGTCGCGGGTGTGGCGCACGCGGATCAGCCGGTCGAGGGCGTCGTAGGTGTAGCTGCGCTGGCCGTGGCGGGTGTCGGCGATGTGTTCGAGGTTGCCGTTGGCGCTGTAGGCAAAGTCGCGACGGTACAGCGCACTGCGTTGATGGCCTACGGCGTGGGCGCGTAAGCGGCCCTGTTCATCGTAGGCATATTCGCTGAGCAGCAGGCCTTGCTGGCGCTGCTGTTCGCGGCCGTTCTGGTAGACGTGACGGGTGAGCAAGGCGCCGTTGAGGTCAATCGCGGTCAGCGCGCCGCCCTTGGCGTAGTGATAATCGAGCTTGCTGTTGTCCGGCAGGCGCATCCGGCTGAGCTGGCCGCAGGCGTCGTAGGTGTAACGCAGGGTGCCCCAGCCCTGATGCTCGCGCACCAGCCGGTCCTGCAGGTCATATTCGAAGGCCAGCGGGTGATCCTGGCCGTCATCCACGCCGACCAAACGGCCTAAACGGTCATACCGGTAGCTGACCTCGACCCCGTCCGGCAGGGTCTTGAGCAGCAATCGCCCAGCAGCATCACGTTGATAGCCGGTGACCAGCGTCGAGCCGTCGTCGCCGAACTCGGTCTTTTCCAGCAGGTGGCCGTTGCGGTCGTAGGCGTAAGCGGTACGCCGGCCATCGAAGCCGGTTTCCTGTCGGATCAGTCCGGTGGGCGTGTAGTCCAGCCGGTACTTTTCGCCGGACTCGTTCTCGATTTCCGTGAGCAACAGCTGCGCATGGTCGTAGCGGTACCGGAGTTGCGTGCCGTCGGGGTTGATCCGCCGGCTGACCAAATGCAGGTCATCGTCATATTCGTAGCGGGTGATGCGCCCCAGTTCATCGCGCTCGGCGGTGATCTGGCCGTAGGCGCTGTAGGACCAGGCGCGGGTGGCGCCATTCGGCGAGGTGGTCTGGATCAGCCGGCCAACGGCGTCCCAGGCGTGACGGGTGACCGCGCCATGTTCGTCTTGAACCGTCGTCCGCCGCCCCAACGCATCGTAGGAAAACTTGCGAACCCCACCGTCCGGCAGACTTTCTTCGACCAATTGGCCCAGGTCGTTCCACACGAACACATGCCGACCCGAATCCGGATAACGGATCGACAGCAACCGCCCCTGTGCATCGCGGTGGTAGTGGGTGACATGGCCATCCGGATCGACCGCCTCGGTGATGTCACCCTGGGCATTGCGCCGGTACGTCCACACCGCATCGCCACGTGAACGACTGTGCAGGAAACCATTGCGGTACTCGTAGGACGTCGGCGCATCGTCCGGCGGAATCAGCGCGATCAGCCGTCCGGCATCGTCGTAGCGGTATTCGGTGACCGCCCCCAGCGCATCCTGCTCGGCGACCAGCCGGCCTTGCGCGTCATAGGCCTTGAGCTGCTCACCACCGTCGGCGGCAACCTGACGCACCATCCGCGCGGTGTCGTCGTGGACGTAAGTTTCTTCAGTGCCATCGACGTAATGCACCGTGACACGGCCGGCGTCATCCCAGACGTAACGCGTATCCATCTGCGAAAACGAGGCCCAGTGCCGCACGCAACGCGCCGCCTTGCCGGCGCGCTCCCACGCCCAGAAGAAGCTCGCGCCGCCGGCCAGTTGCCGTTGCAGGATGACGTGCTGGTCGTCGTAGTCGTAACGCTCGCTTTCGCCGACCGCATTGGTCGCCTCGATCAATCGATGACGGGCGTCGTACCGATAACGGGCGAGGGTCTGCTCGGTGCGCCAGGCAGACTCCCGAAAAACCTGATAATCGACCGCGACCAGATGCGCCCGCTCATAGCGCAGCAACAAGGAACGACCAGCGCCGTTGTCGAGGCGCTCAATGCGATCCAGGCGATCCCGCGTAATACGCAACCGGTTACCGTAGGCATCGCTGACCGCCGTCAGACGCCCAGCCCGAAAGTGATAAAACCGCGCCGCCTCACCCGCCAGCGCAACAATCAGCTCCTGCGGCTCATCCCCCAGAAAGATCGCCGCCCGCGACAAGCTGTTGTGGATTTCCGGCCGCTCGACACTCGGCAACGGAAACCGCGTGCGCCGGTTCTCGTGGTCAACCCAGACCACCGCAGCGCCATCGACCTCCAGCCGATGCGCCAGCGAGTGACTCCAGCCAAACCCCAGCCCGACATCGATCTCGACCGCACTGGTGCGATACAAGCGGCTGAACTCAAACGGCAGCAGCCCGTCGAGCACGCCATCGGTCAGCGTCAGCAGCTCTTCGCCGGTGACCATCGACACCGGACACCCGTTGGTGCAGGTTCGGG
>NZ_JBQEQA010000028.1:0-78387 GCF_052045815.1 Pseudomonas sp. 22085 | reverse complement strand
CGCTTGTATGTTTAGACTTGAAGGGGTGGGCGGGACTAAAAGCTCGATTCCGACTCTAGCCAGTACGGACCGTGGGAGACTTCTCGTCCCGCCCTTTCTACCTAAAGCGCCGATAAGGAATTCATCGGTAAAACCGACGATAGAGGCAAGCCAGCGCTACGGTAGACCCCGACAAGCTCTTAAACCCTAGCTCCGAGGATTCGTCATGACAATCCTTACCTCGCCAACGGTGATTGGTGTCGATGTGGCCAAGGCCGAAATCGTTGTTTATCGCGAAGATCTGGAAATTACCCAGGTCATCAACAATGACCGCACGTCTGTAGGTCGTTGGCTGAAGACCTTGCCCGCACAAAGCTCGATCGCTCTGGAAGCCACTAATCTCTACCACCTGGACACGGCCGAACTGGCCCATGGTATGGGGCATCGGGTTTACGTCGTGGACCCTTACCGGGTGAGCCATTACCGCGAAAGCATCGGTCAGCGTGCAAAAACCGACCCTTGTGATGCACGTCTTCTGGCGCGTTATCTAACCAGTGAACAGCACCGGCTGCGGGTCTGGAGCCCACCACCACGGCACTACACGGTGTTGAAAAGTCTGCTTAACAAGCGTGCGCAGCTGATGAAGGCCCGAGTCAGTATCATGCTGAGCTGGTCAAACGAACCTCTCCTTGAAGATCTTTTGGCCCGTGGGTTGGAGCATTTCAAACAGCTTGATCAAGCCATTCAGGAATTACTCCGCAAAGTCAGCCAAGAGGCCGGCATTAGCGAAAACATCAGACGCTGCAAAGCGATTGAAGGGATTGGTGAACTCACGGCAACGGGCTTGGCAACTACGTATATGCGAGGTGAGTTCGCCAGCGCCGATGCGTTCATCGCCTTTCTGGGAATGGATTTGAAGGCAAAGGACTCAGGCAAGAAACACAGTCCTCGCCACTTGAGCAAAAAAGGTGACGGAGAATTACGGCGTCTTGCACACAATGCAGCTATGGCAGCTTGTCGGTCCCCTGTTTGGAAACCGTTCTATGAATCCTATCTGGCAAGAGGTCTAGCCAGAACTCAGGCTTTGGTCATCCTCGCCCGTAAGCTTTGCCGGGTGGCATTCGCCCTCATGAAAAATCAGAGCGAATACCAACCCAATTTAAGGTTGCAGGGTTCCCCTGCAACATAGAATCTCCCACAGTTTTTTGCATTACGCCGGATTTTCGATGGCGGGGAAATCGATGTCGGTCAGTGCCGCGTTGTTCAGGTAGTTGGTGAGGGTTTGCGCGGCGACGATGGCGATCACTTCGATGATTTTCTTGTCGTCGATGCCGGCAGCACGGGCGGCGACAATCTGCTCATCGCACAGATGACCGCGGGTTTCGGTCAGTTGATGGGCGAGGGTGGCGAAAGCATTCAGCCGACCGTGACGCGCTTCGATGATTTCTTCTGCTGCCAGCCCGGCCTTGCTGGCGAACAGGGTGTGCGCCGCCAGGCAATAGTCGCAACCGTTGACTTGCGAGGTGGCCAGGTACACCGCCTCTTTTTCCTTGGCACTCAGTGAGGTCTTGCCCAGAGTGGCGGAGATTTGCACGTAGGCATCCAGCGCGACAGGTGCGACGGCCAGGGTCTTGAACAGGTTCGGCAGGAAGCCGATTTTTTTCTGCACGCCTTCAAGCACTGGGCGAGTGGCGTCGGTGGCGGTTTCGAGGCTGAGAGGGGCAATGCGGCTCATGGTGATTCTCCGAAAGTCCGGTGCGAAGTGCGCCGGGGATGGAGTGAATGCTACGGAGCGCGGCTGGTGCTTTGGGTGCAAATCGTCGAGGATATGCGACAGATCGTCCAAACCTGCCCTTGCGAGAATCAGCCATGGATCGCCTTTCCACGTTGCTCAGCCATTTCGGTGTCAATGCCGGTACCTTTCACAGTGGCACGTTTTGTGGGGTGAGCGCCTACGGCGGCGATCAGGTGTGCGGGCATGTGCATTTGCTCCAGGCGGGAGAGCTGTTGCTCAAACCGGGAAATGATCCTGAAATCTCGCTCAAAGAACCGACCCTGATCTTTTTCCCTCGCCCCATGGCCCATCGCTTGTTCGCCAACGAAGCCATGGGCACGCAACTGGTGTGCGCTTCACTGACCTTCGACGGCGGCGCGGGCAATGCCCTGGCGGCAGCACTGCCGGATTACCTGGTGCTGAAACTCGCCGATCTGCCGGAAATGGCCAACACCCTAGAGTGGCTGTTCAAGGAGGCTTTCGACGGCCACTGCGGGCGAGAAGCGGTGATGGACCGGTTGTTCGAATTGCTGGTGATTCTGCTGCTGCGCCACCTCATCAGCAGTCGCAACCAGCAGCCCGGCATGATGGCGGGGCTGGCCGATCCGAAGATTTCCCGAGCCTTGAACCTGATGCACGAGCAGCCGGCCAAGGCCTGGAGCGTCGCCGAACTGGCAAGCGCGGCCAATCTATCCCGCGCCGGTTTTGCCGAACATTTCCGGCGGGTAGTGGGGCAGACGCCGGTGGATTATCTGGTGAACTGGCGGATCAGCCTCGCGCAGAAACGCCTGCGCGAGGGACGGCCGATCGCCCTGATCGCCGAAGAGGTCGGCTATGAAAGTCCCTCGGCGCTGGCCCGGGCGTTTCGGCGCAAGACCGGGCTCAGCCCGCGTGAATGGAAGGCCGGTGCGAGCTGAAGACTATCTGGCGAATTTCTTCGCCCCGGCCACGCACAGGATCACCCCCAGCGTGACCACCAACATGCCGACGCTGACATGTTCATGCAGCAACGTCGCGGCCAGTGCCAGACCGAAGAATGGCTGCAACAACTGCAACTGTCCGACCGCCGCAATCCCGCCCTGAGCCAGCCCGCGATACCAGAACACGAAACCGATCAGCATGCTGAACAGAGAAACATACGCCAGACACAGCCACGCCGACACGCTGATACCGCTGAACGAGGCGGGCGCCAGCCACACACTCAGCACGGCCATCACCGGCAACGACAGCACCAGCGCCCAGCAAATCACTTGCCAGCCGCCGAGGGTGCGCGACAGTTTGGCGCCTTCGGCGTAACCGAGGCCGCAGGCGAGAATTGCTGCCAGCATCAGCAGATCCCCGGTGGGTGAAGCGGTCAGGCCTTGCGAGATTGCGAAGCCGACCACCAGCGAACTGCCCAGCACCGAAAAAATCCAGAACACCCGACGCGGCTGCTCACCGCCGCGCAGCACGCCGAAAATCGCCGTCGCCAGTGGCAGCAATCCTACGAACACAATCGAATGCGCCGACGTCACGTATTGCAGCGCCAGGGCCGTCAACATCGGGAAACCCACGACCACGCCCAGCGCCACGATCAACAACGACAACCACTGATCCCGCGCCGGACGTCGCTCGCGAAACAGCCACAACAGGCACAGCGCCAGGGCGCCGGCGATGGTCGCACGGATGACGGTGAGAAACACCGGGTCGAACTCCAGCACCGCCAGCCGCGTGGCGGGCAGCGAGCCGCTGAAGATCACGACGCCGATGAAGCCATTGATCCAGCCGCTGGTTTTTTCCAGGGCCAGGGTGCCGAGGTGGGAGGTTCGTTCCATGGATGTGGCGCTCGGAGGTGGGTTGCGTCGAATCGATCCTAGGGCTGAGAATCAAGACAATCAAAAAATTGTCATGGATACAGCCCGACATGCCGCGCTCCCGCTACAAGACCCTTGTCGACACCTTTGCGGCTGACATCCGCGCCGGCCGCCTGTTGCCCGGCACGCGTTTGCCGACTCACCGGCAATTGGCAGCCAGCGAAGGGCTGGCGCTGGTCACGGCCTCGCGGGTGTACGCCGAGCTTGAAGGGATGGGGCTGGTCAGCGGCGAAGCCGGGCGCGGCACGTTTGTGCGGGAAACGTCGTTGTTGCCGGGGCAGGGCATCGACCAGAAAGACGTCGCGGTGGGCATGATCGATCTGAACTTCAACTACCCGTCATTGCCGGGGCAGGCCGAGTTGCTGCGCACCGCGTTGCGACAGCTGGCGCTGTCCGGCGACCTCGAAGCGCTGCTGCGCTATCAGCCCCACGCCGGTCGTCAGCATGAAAGGGCCTCGGTGGCGCGGCACCTGCAAACCCGGGGCTTGAGTGTCGAGGCCGAGCAGGTGCTGATCGTCAACGGCGCGCAGCAAGGGCTGGCAGTCACGTTGATGGCGCTGTTCAAGCCCGGTGATGTGATCGCCGCCGACGCCTTGACCTATTCCGGATTCAAAGTGCTGGCCGAAGCGCTGCACCTTGAAGTGGTGGCGATTCCCGTGAATGAGCAGGGCCCCGATTTGACGGCCCTCGACAAACTCTGCCGCCAACGATCGGTGCGTGCGGTGTACAGCATGCCGACCCTGCACAATCCACTGGGCTGGGTGATGCCTTTGGAACAACGTGAGGATTTGATCGCGATTGCCCGCCGACATGATCTGACGATCATCGAAGATGCGGCCTACGCCTTTCTGGTCGATAGCCCACCACCGCCGTTGGCCGATCTGGCGCCGGAGCGCACGGTCTACGTGTCGGGCCTGTCGAAAAACATCGCCACCGGCTTGCGTGTCGGCTTCATCGCCGCGCCGGTCGAACGGGTGGCAGCACTGGAGCGGATCATCCGCGCCACCACTTGGAACACCCCCGGGGTAATGACCGCCATCGCCTGCGGCTGGCTTGACGACGGTACCGTCACCCTGCTCGAAGCACAAAAGCGTAGTGACGCCCAGGCCCGGCAAGCTCTGGCCGCGCAGGTTCTCGAAGGCCTGCCGACTGTCGGCCATCCCTCTTCGTATTTCCTCTGGCTGCCGCTACCGGAAGACGTCCGGGCTGACCACATCGTGGTCGAGTTGATGCACGAGCAGGTTTCGGTCACCACCGCCGAGCCCTTCACCGTGTCCGCCAATGTCCCCCACGCGATTCGTCTGGCGTTGGGATCGGTGGACATGCTTGCCCTGCGTCAAGCCTTGCTCAAAGTCCGTCAGGTTGTGGGCGCCTACCTGTAGCGCAACTTGCCGCGCGCGATTACCCTTGGCGCCGCCGAAGATCTGGAAAACCCTGATGAAAAACGCTGCACTGACTTTCGCCCTGATCCTCAACGCAGGCCTGTTCAGCACGCCAACACTGGCTGCCGGTGACGCCGAGGCCGGCGCCAAAATCTTCCCGCGCCTGTGCGGCGGTTGCCATCAGGTCGGCGAATCTGCCCGGCCGGGCTTCGGCCCCGAACTCAACGGCATCATCGGCCGCCCGGCGGGGACGTCGGCGAATTACGTGTACTCCGACGCCATGAAGAACTCCGGCCTGACCTGGAATCGTGAAACGCTGACAAAGTATCTGAAGGATCCGAAGGGCGTGGTGCCGGGGACGCGGATGATCTTCTGGGGGCTGAGTGACGAGGAGAAGATTGATAATTTGTTGGCGTATCTGCAGACGTTTTCTCAGTAATGAAGCGCCTGTGCGGGAGCTGCGCGATGCAGTTCCCGTTCACTGTGAAGAACTGCCGGCAGCGATTGCCCGGTTGAAGACCAACACCTGATTCAATTGCAGGTCAGCCGAGTCCGGCCACTTCGGTGAGTGACGTCTGGCAGGCTACGCGATTACGACCCGCGGCTTTCGCCTGATACAACTGTTGATCAGCACGTTTGAGCAGTGCTGTCGGAGCATTGTCGGCCGGGTCGGCCAGGCTGACACCAATGCTGACTGTCACGGGGCCGACCGCTGGAAAGGTCGCTGCGGCAATCGCTGATCGAATCTTTTCGGCGACGATATCGGGCGTATCGGGCTTGGCGATTTCCGGCAGCAGCACCGCAAACTCTTCGCCTCCGTAACGGGCGACGAAATCGGTGCTCCGGATGCTGATCTGGATCAGCTGCGCCAATTGCTGCAGTACGTCGTCGCCGGCCGCATGGCCGTGAGTGTCGTTGATGTGCTTGAAGTGATCGGCATCAATCAGAAGCAATGCAAACGGCCGCCCGGTACGACGGAACAGCAGGCTGTATTCGGTGAGTTTTTCGTCGAAGCGGCGGCGGTTGTAGACACCGGTCAAGCCATCGTGGGTGGCCAGGTTCAGCAGCTCGGCGTTGGCCAGGGTCAGGGCCGCCGTGCGTTGGGCGACGGTGGCTTCGAGCGAAGCGTTGGTCTCTTGCAGCTCACGCTCCTTGGCAAGCAGCGACTGGGTCATGGCATCGATGGACTGGCCGAGCTGGGCAATTTCCCGCACGGGATGCCGGAGCGGAAAGTACGCACCAGGCTGGTTGTTCTGCACTTTTTGGACTGAACGCGCGAGGTGCTCGATGGGTCGGCTCAGGTACAGCGCCAGGTAATACGCAACCAGTCCGAATGCCACGGCGGCGAAAACCCCCAGCAACAGCAATTTATAAAACAGCAGTCGCGCCGGTTGCAGCGCAGTGTCCAGTGGTTGACGCACGGCAATCGACCACGACAGCGCGGTGCCCGTAGGCGTCGGCACAGTCACCTCGCTGGTCAGGTACCCGTTGCCGACGACCCAGCCCGGGGACTTCTGATCCTTGGCCGGCATTTGTTGACCAACCAGCGCTTCCGGGTACAGCACCTTGCCGTCGTGATCGATGATCAGCGCTTCGATATCCGGCTCCGCCCCCTTGTGCGACATCGCTGCCGATTCGACGATGTGCGTGACCCAGCTCCAGTGCGCATGGGCGCCGAGCACACCGATCACCTGGCCATCGGCGTTGCGGATGGGCGCGGCGAAGTCGATGAAGCGCAGTGGCTCGCCGTTGGGCAGACCCGGCAACAGTTTCGCCAACAAAACGGCTTCGTGCGGATCGCCAGTGTATTCCCCGCGCAGACCGGCCTGAAACCACGGGCGCTGTTGCACGACCTGACCGACCAGCAAACCGTTTACTGCCTGATGCACACGCCCCTGAGCATCGGTCACCCCCATCCACGCATACTCGGAGCGGGCCTCGGTGCGCAGCTGCATCGATTTGAGAATTGCCGGATTGTCCAGATCGCCGCGTTCCAGATGCGGCGCCCGGCTGAGCAGATAGACCTCCAGTTGCCGCTCGCGCAACTGCTCGCCCAGCAATGTCGCCGCCGACCGCGCGGTACTCAGCAGCGCATTGCCGCTGGCGCGTTTCATTTGTTCAGTGGCGATATCACCGACGTAAAAGCCCACGCTCAATAGCGTCAGCAGAGACAAACCGGCAAACCAAAGGGTCAGGTGGCTGCGCAGACTGGCTTTGAGCATGGAGAAATGTCTGTTTTTATTGAAGTGGCGCCATGGTATGCGACATCGCGGACGGGCTGCCAGCAAGGCGTTTAATGAAAATCTGCCGAGACTGATATCAATGAGCCACTTCGTTCGATAAAGTGTGCGCCGCCCGAGAGACGGATCCCGGGCGTTTACCCATGGAGTCTCGCAGTGAAATACCTCAGCAAAGTAGTCGCCGCCGCACTGTTCGGTGTGGTTCTGGCAGGTTGCACCGGCACCCCGATGAGCACCAGACATTACGACAGCAGCCAATACACCGTGATTGGCCACAGCGAAGCCACCGCCACCGGCCTGATGCTGTTCGGCGTGATCCCGATCCGCCAGAACAGCCGTTTCGTCCGTGCACAGGATGCCGCGATCAAGGCCAAGGGCGGCGACGCCATGATCAATACTCAGATTCAGGAAAACTGGTTCTGGGCATGGGTCCTGAGCGGCTACACCACCAAGGTCTCCGGTGACGTGGTCAAGCTGAAAACCGTGCAATAAGCACCGGTTGGACGTGAAAAAGCCCGGCTGATCAGGCCGGGCTTTTTATTTGTTCAGCGGTAGAGCGTTTTATTCAGGCGACGCGGCGCTCTTGCAGACGATCAGCGCCACCTTCGGCGACGCGGCGCTCTTGCAGGCGATCAGCGCCACCTTCGGCAACGCGGCGTTCTTGCAGGCGATCAGCGCCACCTTCAGCAACGCGACGTTCTTGCAGGCGATCAGCGCCACCTTCAGCAACGCGGCGTTCGATCAGACGATCAGCACCACCTTCAGCAACGCGGCGTTCGATCAGACGATCAGCACCACCTTCAGCAACGCGACGTTCGATCAGACGATCAGCGCCACCTTCAGCAACGCGGCGTTCTTGCAGGCGATCAGCACCACCTTCAGCAACGCGGCGTTCCAGCAGACGATCCGAACCACCCTCAGCCAAGCGACTTTCAATCAACCGATCCGAACCGCCTTCGGCGATCATGGTGTGGGCGGGTTTGGCTGCAAAAGCGTTGACTGCAAGAACCGAGAAAGCGATGCCGAGAAGGATTTGGCGTTTCATGATCGTGTGCTCCAGGGGTGTTGTTTGTTGGGTATGGAGCCGATGTTACGCCGCGGATTTTTTATGAGAACTTCATTGAGCTGATGGTGACTATCAACGCCAGCAATGAATGCCGGAACCCTTGTTCTAGGGCACCAGCGGCCGAATGCACAGCTCTCCGGTGGCGCGGGTCAGGGCCAGATCATGCAGCGCATCGCGGGGCAGACCGGCGCGAGCCTTGGCCAGCCACGCCGGGCAGTTCCGGTCGTGGCGATAGGGCGCGAAGTCGGCGTATTGCTGCAACAGTCGGGTTTGCAATTCATCCAGGCGCGGGCGAATCTGCCTGCCCAGATCCGGGCGCGGCGTGTCTGGCGCGACACCGGCTGCCTGCCACTGTGCGAGCAAACCGTACTGCACCAGTTTGTTGGCCTCCATCTGTGCGGCGATCAACTGCGCGACGTCTTCCGGATCGAGCTTGCGTTCGGCGGCCAGCTTGCGGGCGTTGTCGATGACCTGTGCTTCACGAGGACTGTCCTGGATCGGTTTGCCGCTGTCCCATTTGGTCAAGGCGACGAGGTCGCCGATGTTAAGGCGTTCGTTCAATGTGTTCACCAATCCTTGCACCACCTCGGGCGAGGGGGCGGGAGCGGCGTGGGCAGTCGTCGCCAGAACAGTCAATAAGGTGCAGCTCAGAAGAAACGAGGAACGGCGCATGGGAGGGGTTCACTTCCTGTCGTGATGGGGAGGCTATGCACATTGGTCGAGTTGCAGATTACGAAGTTTTAATGCAAACCGGTACGACCTGAACGGCATTGCATACCTTAGACTCTGTCATCAGCTCCCACCCGAGACGGACCCTCAATGCAAACCCCCGCCCATTCGGCCCTCTGGAAAACCTACCTGCTGTTCCTGGCCCCGATGGTGCTGTCGAACTTCCTGCAATCGATGTCGGGCACGGTCAACAGCATTTACATCGGCCAGATGCTCGGCACGCAGGCGCTGGCGGCGGTGTCCGGCATGTTTCCGATCATCTTTTTCTTCATCGCGCTGGTCATCGGCCTGGGCGCCGGGGCAGGGGTGTTGATCGGTCAGGCGTGGGGCGCGCGTGAGTCGCACATGGTCAAGGCGATTGCCGGGGCGACTTTGCTGCTGGGGGTATTGATCGGGCTGGTGGCGGCGGTGCTGGGCAGTGTGTTTGCGCGTCAGGCCTTGCAGGGTTTGGGCACGCCGGCGGATGTGCTGGATGATGCGGTGGCCTATGCGCGGGTGATGATGTGGACCTTGCCGGTTGTGTTGGTGTACGTGCTGTTCACCCAGTTGTTGCGTGGGGTGAGCGATACGCTGTCGCCGATGCTGGCGCTGCTGCTGTCGACCGTTGTCGGGCTGGCGCTGACACCAGCGTTCATTCGCGGCTGGATCGGCTTGCCGCAACTGGGCATTCAGAGCGCGGCAATTGCGGGTCTGGTCGGTACGCTGACGTCGTTGGCGTGGCTGTCATGGCGCCTGATTCGCAAGGGCCATCCCCTGGCGCCGGATCGCGAGTTTTTCGCGGCGCTGCGACTGGACGGCGCGATTCTCGGCAAGGTATTGCGCATCGGCCTGCCGACCGGGGTGCAGATGATTGTGCTGTCGCTGTCGGAGCTGGTGATCCTGGCGCTGGTCAACCAGCATGGCTCGCAGGCGACAGCGGCCTATGGCGCGGTGACGCAGATCGTCAACTACGTGCAGTTCCCGGCGCTGTCGATTGCGATCACCGCGTCGATCCTCGGCGCCCAGGCGATCGGTGCCGGGCGGTTGGAGCGAATGGGCCCGATCCTGCGCACCGGGCTGTGGATCAACGTGTGCCTGACCGGTGGCTTGATCCTGTCGGGCTACCTGTTGTCGCACTGGTTGCTGGGGTTGTTCCTGACCGAAGACTCGACCCGGGCGATGGCCGAGCATCTGTTGCACATCATGTTGTGGAGCCTGTTGATCTTCGGTTTCCAGGCGATCATCGGCGGCATCATGCGCGCCAGCGGCACGGTGCTGGTGCCGGTGGGCGTGGCGATCATCTGCGTGCTCGGTGTGCAGTTGCCGGCGGCCTACTGGCTGGACGGGCAGTTCGGTCTGCAGGGCGTGTGGATGGCGTTTCCGATCGCGTATCTGGGGATGCTGGTGTTGCAGACGCTGTATTACACACGGGTCTGGAAGCATCAGAAGATCGAGCGGCTGGTGTGACGAAGCGTTTAGGGTCGACATTGGCGGGGCTGGCGCAACTGACGGATGTTTGCTTAAGTCATTCGAGCCCCATCGGGCACCGGAGCATTGCATGTCGATTCGATTGTTGTTGGCGGCCGCGTCTTGCCTGACCTTCATCCCTGCTGCGGGTGCGGTGGAGTACACCCGGGTTAACACCACCGCCAGCCAGATCAGTTTCACTTACAGCCAGATGGGCTCGCAGATGTACGGCACCTTCGGCAAGTTCGACGCGACGCTGGATTTCGACACCAACAACCTCGCCAGTGCCCGCACCACGCTGCACATCGACCTCACCAGCATCGACGCCGGCAGTGAAGATGCCAACACCGAGTTGGTGAAACCGGCGTGGTTCGACACCGGGCAGTATCCGGTGGCGGTGTTCCAGTCGACCCGCTTCAGCCCGGCCGGCGCCAACCGTTATCTGGTCGACGGTCACCTCACCCTCAAAGGCATCACCCGTGCGGTGCAGGTGCCGGTGCAACTCAAACCCGACAGCAGCATCGGCATCTTTGACGGCGAACTGGTACTCAAGCGCGACGAGTTCGGCCTCGGCGCGGGGGAGTGGGCGGACACCGTGGTGTCGAAGGATATCGACATCAAGTTCAAGGTCGTTGCCCCCGCGCAGTGACCGGCCTCAATACGCCCGCCAATGTCCCGGCATCCAGCGCCATTGGTTGCCGGCCCAGCGGTAATGCCCGGCAACCCAGTGATAACCCGGCGCAGGCATGACCGGAACCACTTCGACGATCGGTGGTGGCCGATGCGGGCGAGCCGGTTCGACGACACAGCCCGACAGGGTGATCGCCACCAGCGCGGCAGCGAGCAAGCATTTCATGGTTTTCGCGCAACGCAGAACGTTCATGGCAACTCCTCAAGGACTGCGTCGGAAAATGAACGCAGCTGAAAAATTGGACGCCAAATCGGCGAAAGATCCGTTCTCGGGCAGATGAAATTTTTGTCAGGCTTGCACAGGGTATGATGTCGCGGTTCGCCGGTCGCTCAACCCGCCCGGCAACTTGTGTTTTATCGTTGGAGTCCGCCCGCCATGCCCCGCATCACCCATTACAAGTCCCCTTGCCCCGAAGGCGTCAACAGTCAGATCCTGCAAATGGTGGTCGACTATCTCACCGACATCAGTGCCGTCGGGCTGGGCCCGAGCAATCTGCTGTACAACGTCTATCAGTACGCGGTGGGCTACGAGGTGCATCTGTATCTGGAGGCGTTGAACGGCGAGAAGGGCACCGAGGTGGAACTGCTGGTCGCCACCGACGACGATGATCCGGAGCAGGTGGTCGGCTTCCTGTTGTACCTGCCGGTGCAGGGCGATTGGGAGGCTTGCAACGTGGCCTACCTGGCGGTGCGCGAGGGGCATCGGCGTCAGGGCGTGGCCCGTTCGTTGATCGCGGACATGGTGGCGCGTTACCCCCATGCCGAGCTGACCTGCAGCGTCGGCAAGGTGCCGTATTTCGAGGCGCTGGGCTTTGAAGTGCTGGGCCAGCTCGAAACGCAGGTGCTGATGAGTACCCGGCATTACCGCAGCAACGGGCTGCGCGGTTTTATCGACACGACGCCGATCTACCGTTCACTGGAAGTGCAGCAGATCCACACCTACTTGCTGCAAAAACACGGCAAGCGGGCAATGCTCGATGCCGAGAAACAGCGCGACCGGCATCTGGATCAGGTCACCCGCCGCACTGAAGAATTTGTCCGCCAGCGCCTGACCGTTCACTGATTCTTTCTCTCTGAAACGACAAAAGCCCTTGTTGCGATCTGCGCAACAAGGGCTTTTTTGTGCCGGTGATTTCAGGACAGTTTCACGTTCATGGTGATCCGCGCTGTAAACACTTTCTTGCCTTCGGCGTCGTGGACATCCACCGGCACGATCTTGTCGCCTTCGGTCTGCCAGTCCAGCCCTTCACCATTGGCCACGGCGGTCACGTCGGTCTTGGCCTTGGCCAGGTATTCGACGGTCATGCCCTTGGGAATCCAGCGCGCGCCGGCGGGAATCGACACGTCGGTCATCATCCCGGCTGCCAGTTCGGCGGCATTGCACAAGGCGATGGCATGCACGGTGCCGAGGTGGTTGGTGATCTCGCGGCGAAACGGCACTTGCACCTGCGCGGAACCTGCCCGTAACTCGGTCACCAGCGGATTGATGGTGCTGAAGTACGGCGCGACCTGGCAGGCCATCTGGCTGAACGCCTGGGAACCGACACTGTTGAACATGCTGAGAAACTGACTCATGGATGAAGCCTCGCGGTTAGGGGATTTACAGAATCATGTTCCGTTACAGAATATTATTCTGTAACGGAACGGTATTCTGTTCGCGGGAAATCTGTCAACCTGTGCGTGTTTCGATCACCGGCACGGATGTGCCCTTAACTTGGATTTTCAAGGCCCATGGACACCGCAGATCTCCTCGAACGCAGCTACCCCGGCCGCCGCGCCGAACTCAAGCGCGACATCTTTCGCAAAGCCCTGCGCCTGTTCAACGAGCAGGGCATCGAGGCCACCACCATCGAAATGATCCGTGCCGAGTGCGACACCAGCGTCGGGGCGATCTACCACCATTTCGGCAACAAGGAAGGGCTGGTGGCCGCGCTGTTCTTCACCGCGCTGGAGGATCAGGCGCGCCTGCGCGACGCCTATCTGGCCGACGCGACGACCACCGAAGAAGGCGTGCAGGCGCTGGTCTACAGCTACGTGGATTGGGTTGAGAATCAGCCGGAATGGGCGCGGTTCCAGTATCACGCGCGCTATGCCGTGACCCGTGGCCCGCACAAGGATGAGCTGGCCGAGCGCAACAAGACCCGCAACCTGGGCCTGCGTACCTGGCTGGCTGAGTCCGGGCGCATGACTGAGCTCAATGAGTGCCCGGCCGAACTGTTGCCGTCGCTGATCGTCGGGCAGGCCGACAGCTATTGCCGCGCGTGGCTGTCCGGGCGAGTGCAAGGCAGTCCGAAGGCGTATCGCGAATTGCTGGCCCAAGCCACGTGGCGCTCAATCCGTCGCGAACCCGAGCGCTGATTTTTCAGAGACAAAAAAAGAGCCTCAAGACTCTTTGATGGGGAGGAAGTAGAGCCCGCGAGGCTCAAGATGCGCATGAAGCCAGGTGCGGGCTTGATTGGGGTTCAGAGCACCCGCACCTACGCAACGGCTTGGCGGACCAAGCGACTGCGTAGCTCCATCGTAGGAAGCTGAGGTGGTGCGCTCAAGTACCGTCAGTCACCTGCTTTGAGGGCGCGGGCAGCGGCTCTTTCGACCATCGCAATGATGGTGGCGAACAGCTCGTCACGGGCCTGTTCGGCGCTGATTTCGTTGGTGGCGGCGGCTTGCGACAGGGCTTCGGCGGCGCCGAGCATGGCACGTAATCCTGCCTGACCGATCTCTGCGCCGTCAGCGAAAGGCGAGAGCACGCGGCGGCACTTCTCCAGGAAAATCGCCTCGTATTCGCGCTTGATCTTCTCCAGTTCCGGCGTGCTCGCCAGAGCCGCAATTACCCCCGGAATCTCGTTGCCCTGAGTCAGCACGCAATCGACATACGCCGTGGCAATCACCGTCGCGGTGCCGGTCAAAGTCGCTTCGGCATTGGCCAGCGCCGCGTCCATCAGGGCCGTCTGGCGCCGGTCGAAATCCTGATACAGCGCCGCGAGCAGACCGGCGCGGGTGGTGAAGTGGTCGTAGACCACCGGTTTGGTCACACCGGCCTTTTCCGCCAGATAACCGAGGGTCAGGGCATCGGTGCCTTCCTCGCGAATCAGCTGCCAGGCCATGTCGAGCAACTGGCGCTGGCGATCTTCCCGGGACAGGCGTCGACGGGGTTGTGCGGGTTCGGAGATTTCAGTGGTTGACATTGCTTATATACCAAACGTAACTTACTGAAGGTAACTTACCAAGTGTAGCTTATCGAGAGGATAAGCTCTTGGTCAGCAATCACCAACCGGAGATTTCCCCATGCACGCACTGATTGTTGTTGATCACGATGATCCACGTTCGCTGACCCACGGGTTGGCGCAACAGATCGCCAAAGGCCTGTCGGAAAGCGATCCCTCCAACACCTTCGAAATCGCCGACCTGCACGCCGAGGCATTCGATCCGCGCTTTGGTGTGGCCGACTGGGCGGTGCATCACCGCGAATCCGCGCCACCGGCGGACGTGCTGGCCGAGCAGGCACGCATCGACCGTGCTGACGCGCTGGTGCTGGTCTATCCGGTGTTCTGGTGGTCGATGCCGGCAATGCTCAAAGGCTGGATCGACCGGGTGTTCAGCAATGGCTGGGCGTACGATTTCGACGGCGATAAGACCCTGAAGAAGCTCGGACGACTTCGCGCGCACCTGGTTGCACTCGGTGGAGCGGATGCGCGCACTTACGAACGCCACGGCTACGGCGCAGCGATGAAGATACAGATCGATCACGGCATTTTCGATTACTGCGGGGCGACGGTGACGAGCTCGGCGTTATTGGTGGAGTCCGAGTCGAGCGATCCGGCGATGCAGTTGCGGGCGGCGCGCGAAATTGGCCTCGGACTGTTCCGCTGAAACCGGCGAGAAAGTTATTCAGTGCGCTTGAAGACTAGCGCCTTCAGACCACTCTCAGGGTCGATATCCGGAAACTCCGGCGGGTTTTCCAGCCGCTGCTCGAAGCGCAGGCTCGGCGCTTCCTGGGTCACGCCGTCGATCAGGAAGTCCGAACCGAACGAAGGGTCGTTCATGCACGCCAGCACGCTGCCTTGGGCAGTCAGCAATTCCGGCAGACGACGCAGTACGCGCTGGTAATCCTTGGTCAGCAGAAAACTGCCTTTCTGGAACGACGGCGGGTCGATGATCACCAGATCGTACGGGCCGCTGTTGATGACCTTGCCCCAGGATTTGAACAGGTCGTGGCCGAGAAAACTTACCTTGCTCAGGTCGTGCCTGTTCAGCCGGTGATTGTCGCGGCCCCGGCTCAGCGCGGCGCGGGACATGTCGAGGTTGACCACATGGCTGGCGCCGCCCTCGATAGCCGCCACCGAAAAACCGCAGGTGTAGGCGAACAGGTTCAGCACCCGTTTGCCCGCCGCTTGTTCGCGCACCCAGTTGCGCCCGTAGCGCATGTCGAGGAACAGCCCGGCGTTCTGCTTGCGGCCCAGATCCACGCGGTATTTCAGCCCGCCCTCGACGATGGTCATCTCATCGATCTCTTCCCCCAGCAGCCATTCGGCAGTGCTCTGCGGCAGGTAACGGTGCTGAATCAGCAGGGTGTGGGCGCCGGACTGCTGCCATGGCGCTGAACCGCTGATCTCCAGCAGCAGGCGCTTGAGGTCTTCCAGCTGCGAAGCCTCGGGCTCCTTGAACAGCGACACCAGCACGACGCCTTGCAGCCAGTCCACGGTGACTTGCTCCAGTCCCGGCCAGCAACGCCCGCGCCCATGGAACAGCCGCCGGGTTTCGGCCGGGGCCGACGTCAGCGCGGTGAGCAGGTGGGCATGGAGAACGGCGAGGGCTTGAGGGTTCATCAATCGGGATCGGCCAGCAAAAGGGCGCGCATTTTAACCGCAATTTCGTATCGGCGACTGCCCATCAACCGAGTGTTATCGAAAAGACCTGTATCAAAAATGAATTTCTGTAGAAGGTGCTGCTCATACCTGATAAGCAGCGGACTCAAGCCGCTAAATCGTTCATGCAATTCAGGGAGTGCCAGTTCATGTGTCCAATTTCGACGTCGAGCGCGCACCTTCCTGGCGGATTGATTCTGGTAGTCGAGGACGATCCGTTGATTCTGGAGTTTCTGTGCGAAATTCTTCAGGAGGAAGGTTTCAAGGTCGAGCCGCAGACCAGCGCCGATGCGGCTTCGGTCTATCTGGAGGAGCATGCGCCGGAAGTGGCGCTGCTGCTCACCGACATCACCATGCCCGGCACGCTTAACGGCGCGGACCTGGCCAATCTGGTCGGCGAGCGCTGGCCGGACAAACCGGTGATGGTCATGTCCGGTTATGAAACACCGGAAACCTCAGGCGTGAAGCATCCGGTGGCGTTCATCAAGAAGCCGTGGGCCATCGGCCAGTTGCTCGACTGTGTTGACGGTGCGTTCAAATCCAAGGCGCCGCGTCTGCACTGAAGCGTCCTGCAGGTGCTACATTGCCGTGCATCGTTGCCCGGCCCCTTGCGAGGAAGTGATCTTTTGTCTGCTCACGATGCTGTTTTCAACCGCGCGTTCGGCGCGTTCCTGTTCGACATGGACGGCACCGTCCTCAACTCCATCGCCGCCGCCGAGCGGATCTGGTCCGCTTGGGCCGTGCGCCACGGGGTGAATGTCGAAACGTTCCTGCCGACCATCCATGGCGTGCGCGCCATCGACACCATCACGCGGTTGAACCTGCCGGGCGTGGACGCCGAGGCGCAAGCGGCGTTCATCACCAAGGCGGAAATCGAAGACGTCGAAGGCATCGTCGAGATCCCCGGCGCGGCTGCGTTTCTCAAGTCGTTGCCGGCGGATCGCTGGGCCATGGTGACCTCGGCGCCACGGGATCTGGCGTTGCGGCGGATGGCGGCGGCGGGGATTCCGGAGCCGGCGGTGATGGTGACCGCTGAAGATGTGACCGCTGGCAAACCGGATCCGGCCGGTTATCGTCTGGCGGCCAGACGTCTGGGCCTGAAGCCGGCGAACTGCCTGATTTTCGAAGACGCCACCGTCGGTATCCAGGCCGCTGAAGCCGCGGGTGCGCCGTTGATGATCATCACCACGACTCACCAGCATCCGCTTGAAACCGCCCACGCGACCATCGCCAGTTACCGCGACATCGCGCTGAGCGTCGACAGCGACGGCCAGCTGCGCCTGCAACCTCAATAAACCCCGGGCAACAAGCGCCAGCTGCGGGCGCAATAGGCGTCGTATTCGGCGCCGAACTGCGTGCGCAGCAGGGCCTCTTCGGAGTGGATGCGGGCGATCAGCGGAATCAGCGTCAGCGCCGCCAGCAACAGGCCGACCACCGAGCGGAACGCCAGCGCCCAGCCGATCGCATTGATCACCAGCCCCAGATAACTGGGGTTGCGCAGATGCCGATAAATGCCCTCGGTCACCAACCGGTGCCCCGGTTGAATCGCCACCAGCCCGCTGAACCGATGACCCAGCACAAACACCGGCCACAAACGTAATCCACCGCCGACAATAAAAAGCAGGGCTCCCAGCCAACGGGTGCCTTCGCGGCCGATGGTCCAGAAACCGATGCGGTCGCAGTAGGCCGGCAGAAAGGCACTGACCAATCCAATGACCGCGAACGCCGGAATCACCCAGCGATTGGCCCGGTCCTCGCGTTCGCCGGTACTCAGATTCACTTCCGTGAACAGCGACGCCACCACCATGGCCAGCGTGGCCAGGGCCACCACGACCAACGCGCCATGAGAAAAAAACACCGCCACGCCACCGATGCCCCACATCGCCAGGCCCAGGTAGGCGAGGGTGGCGAGCACGGCGACAACGGTCATTTGCGCAGACATTTTCATAGGCACCTCACAGCTGTTCCGTTCAGTGTAGATCCCGGCACGATCCCCGGCGTTTAGCCGGTGGCAACGGCGTATGGAGGATCAACGGCCAGCGGATTTTCAGGCGCCGGAGATATCGGACCCGGTCAACACTTTACGAAACGTCTCCACCAACGGCCGTAAATTGACTCGGTGCCAAGCCGCCCACAACGGCGTGGTAAACGCCAGCCACGGCACCTCCCGCAGCACCACGCCCGGCGGGGCGTTATGGCTCAGGCCTTTCTGGATCATCGCGATCCCCAGTCCCGAGGCGACCAACCCCAACGCGGTAAACGGCTCGGTGGCCTGCATCCGCACATCCGGCGTGAAACCTGCGCGGATGCAGGCGCTGACGAACTCATCGTCGGCCCCTTGGCGCGGTTGCACGCCAATCCATTCCTGATCGGCCAGATGGTCCGGGGTCAGCGAAGCCTGCGTCGCCAACGGGTGATGTTCGGGCAGCGCCAACAGCATCGGGTCGTCCAGCACTTGAAAGCCCAGTAGATCCGGATCGTCGGTCGTCGGTGGTTCGCTGACCAGTGCGATATCGAGACTACGCTGACGCAGGCCTTCGAGTTGTTCGGCGGAGCTGAGGTTGTACAGCGCGACATGCACGTTCGGCCGGTCGACCCGCAGCACGCGCAAGGCATTGGGCAAGACCCCGGCGTGCATCGCGTTCTCGATGTAGCCGATGCACAGGCCACCTTCTTCGCCACGGCCCAGGCGTTTGCCGAGGGATTCCAAGCGGTTGGCGTGGGTCAGCAGGGCGCGGGTTTCGGCGAGAAAGGTCTGGCCGTCGCGGGTCAGGCGGATGCGCTGCTGGCTGCGTTCGAACAGGGTCAGGCCCAGGCGTTCTTCGAGCTGGGCGATCTGCCGGCTGAGGGGCGACTGGGAAATGTGCAGGCGCTCGGCGGCGCGGCCGACGTGTTCTTCCTCGGCGACGGCGACGAAGTAGCGCAATTGGCGGATGTCGATCATGTCAGACCTTCAGGGACTCAAGTGCTACGGATTATGTCTTGGACGGTCTGAGTGGCGCAATCTACGATCTGCTCAACGGTCAACACCGACCACGAACTACGAGGACAGCATCATGAGCTTGAAAGACAAACTCCCCGGCCAACTCGGCTTCGGCACCGCGCCGCTGGGCAACATGTTCCGCGCCATTCCTGAAGAGGAAGCGCAAGCCACCGTGCACGCGGCATGGGATGCCGGCGTGCGTTACTTCGACACCGCGCCGTTCTACGGTTCGGGCCTCTCGGAAATCCGCCTCGGCGAAGCACTGTCCCGCTACAAGCGCGACGACTATGTGCTCAGCACCAAGGTCGGCCGGGTGATTCTCGATGAAGTCGAAGACGCCGCCACCCGGGATCTGGGCGAGAAAAGCGGGGTGTTCGAACACGGCCGCCCGAACAAGATCGTCAACGACTACAGCGCCGACGCAACGCTGCGTTCGATCGAAGACAGCCTCAAGCGTCTGAAAACCGATCGCCTCGACATCGTCTGGGTCCACGATATCGCTCAGGATTTCTACGGCGATCAATGGCTCGAGTACTTCAATCAGGCCCGTACCGGCGCCTTCAAAGTCCTGACGCGTCTGCGTGAAGAAGGCGTGATCAAGGGTTGGGGCCTGGGCGTGAACAAGGTCGAACCGTGCGAGTTGACGCTGGACCTGACCGAGGCGCAGCCTGACGGCTTCCTGTTGGCCGGCCGCTACACCTTGCTCGACCACGACCGCGCCTTGCAGCGTTTGATGGATTCGGCGCGGGCGCAGAACGTAGAAATCGTGGTCGGCGGTCCCTACAGCTCGGGGATCC
Organism: Pseudomonas sp. 22085; assembly: GCF_052045815.1. Classification (NCBI taxonomy): domain Bacteria; kingdom Pseudomonadati; phylum Pseudomonadota; class Gammaproteobacteria; order Pseudomonadales; family Pseudomonadaceae; genus Pseudomonas; species Pseudomonas sp. 22085. Next base: position 58,583 of record NZ_JBQEQA010000028.1, on the reverse strand, counting down.
TGGCCGGCGGCGCGCACTTCGAATACCAGAAAGCCAGTCCTGAAATCGTTGCCAGGGTCGAGCAGATCAAACGCATCGCCGCAGCTCACGGCGTCGATGTCAAAGCGGCTGCACTACAATTCTCGCTGGCCAATCCGGCCGTGGCGGCCGTGATTCCCGGCGCGAGCAAACCGGGGCGCATCGCTGAAGATGTGGCGGCGCTGTCGGCGGTCATTCCGGCCGGTTTCTGGCAGGCCATGCGTGAAGCGAAACTGGTGTCCGAACGTGCACCATTACCCATCGACGAGGTGAAAGCATGAAGATCGATCTGAGCGGAAAACTGGCGATTGTCAGCGGCAGCACGGCGGGCATCGGTTTGGGCATCAGCCAGTCGCTGGCCGAGGCGGGCGCCACGGTGGTGGTGATCGGTCGCGACGCGGCCAAGGTCGAACAGGCGCTGGCAAGTATTCGCGACAAGGTGCCGGGCGCGCAACTGCGCGGTCTGACGGCGGATCTGGGCACGGCCGAAGGCGCGCAGAAACTGTTCGCCGCCGAACCGAAAGCCGACATCCTGGTGAACAACCTCGGCATCTACAACGCCGTGGATTTCTTCGACGCGCCGGACGATGAGTGGACGCGCTTCTATGAAATCAACGTGATCTCCGGCGTGCGCCTGTCGCGGCATTACGTGCCGGCGATGGTCGAGCAGGGCTGGGGCCGGGTGATCTTCCTGTCTTCGGAATCCGGCGTGGCCACCCCGGCCGACATGATCAACTATGGCGTGACCAAAAGCGCCAACCTCGCGGTGTCCCATGGCCTGGCCAAACGCCTGGCGGGCACCGGGGTTACGGTCAACGCGATTCTGCCGGGGCCGACCTTCACTGACGGTGTCGAGGAAATGCTCAAGGATGCTGCCGCCGAGTCTGGCCGCAGCCTGCGTGACGAAGCCGACGCCTTTGTGCGCCGGGCCCGTCCGAGCTCGATCATCCAGCGCGTGGCGGATGTCGAAGAGGTCGCGCACCTGGTCACCTACATCGCTTCACCGCTGTCTTCAGCTACCACTGGCGCCGCGTTGCGGGTCGACGGCGGCGTGGTCGACAGCCTGACTATCTGAATTTATCGAGAGAGACTTTTTATTTATGGCAACTGCATCAGCAACCATCGACATCCCGGCTTCGGCCGAACAGGTCTGGCAATTGATTGGCGGCTTCAACAGCCTGCCGGACTGGCTGCCCTTCATTCCCAATAGCGAACTGAGTGAAGGCGGGCGTGTGCGCACCCTGCAAACCGCTGACGGCGGGGTGGTGGTCGAGCGTCTGGAGACGTTCGATAACGCGGGCAAGACGTACAGTTATTCGATCGAGCAGGCACCGTTTCCGGCCACCGATTATCTGGCGACGATTCGTGTCGAAGCCCAAGGGCAGGGCGCGAAGGTGACGTGGTCGGGACGCTTCACGGCCAAGGGCGTGAGCGAGGAGGAAGTGGTGGCGCTGTTCAGCGGGATCTATCAGGGTGGGCTTGAGGCGCTGCGCGCCAACTACCCCGCCTGAGTTTGTTGATGATCGTTCCCACGCTCCGCGTGGGAATGCAGCCCGGGACGCTCCGCGTCCCTTCCAGAGCTGGAACGCGGAGCGTCCCTTTAGGCATTCCCACGCAGAGCGTGGGAACGATCTATCTCAAGATTGTGAAATCAGGCTCTGCCGACAATCCAGCACCAGCTTCGCCCCGCCCAGATCGCTGCGTCCCACCTCAAGGCTGAACCCGTGCAGATTGACGATCGCTGCGACGATCGACAGCCCCAGACCAAAACCATTCTGCAGTTGCCCGCCCTCGGCACGGTAGAAACGCTGGAACACCGCCTCCCGTTCGGTCTCGGGAATGCCGGGCCCGGAGTCCTGCACTTCGATCCGCGTATGCCCCGCATCATTGACCCCGCGCAACACCACCGTGCCACCGGCTGGGGTGAACTTGATCGAATTGCTCAACAGGTTCGCCAGCGCTTCAAACAGCAGCGCTCGATCACCGTTCAGCATGGGTAGGGTTTCCGGCATGTTCAGCTCGAAACGCAGCTCGTCGTCTTCGGCCAGCGGCAGATAGAACTCGTGCAGTTCCTGCAGCAACAACACCGGATCAAGCTCGACAAAACCCGAGCGCCGCTGACGATCCTCCAGTTCGGAAATCCTCAATAAACCGCGGAACCGCGCCATCAGCGTATCGGCCTCGGCCAGCACCAGATCCAGTTGCGCCGCTTCCGGCGAGCCTTCGCCAGCCTGTTGCTGCATGCGATACAACTGCGCGCGCAAACGGGTCAGCGGGGTGCGCAAGTCATGGGCGATGTTGTCGCACACACCTTTGACTTCGTTCATCAAGCGCTCGATGCGATCAAGCATGGCGTTGACGATGGCGGCGAGCATGTCCAGTTCATCGCGACGATTGGACAGCGGCAAACGGTGGGTCAGGTCGCCGGCGACAATCGACTGGGCGCTGGCCTGGATCGCCCGGATCCGCCGCAGCGGCCGACGACGCAGCAAGTGCCAGCCGATAATCCCCGGCACAATCGTCAGCGACACGCCCCAGAACAACGCATGCAGAATGATCCTGGTCACCGCGAACAGTGAACCGTTGTCACGCAACAACACCAGCCAACGGCCGTCGCGGGTCGGAGTGGCGACCGCGTCGCAGCTGTCGGCGGGCAGGGTCGGGTCGTCGGAGTCGGCGCATTCGCTGAGCATGTGGATCTTGCCGTCCAGCGGCAGGCCTTCAGGAATCTTCTGCAACGCGCCGCCGAGGTAGCGATGCTGAGCGTCAAACAACCCATAGGCGTCGATGCCGCGAATGTCGAAGGTCATGCTGGCGGCGAGCGCGTCTTCCAGCTGATCACCGCGAAAGTGCGAAAACAGGTGCTGACGTTGCATCAGCGAATGCTTGGCCAGGTTGTCGAGGTAACCGGAGACCTCGAAGTACATGACCCCCATGAGGATCGCGCTCCAGGCCACGAACAATGAACTGTACAGCGCCAGCAGTCGGCTGCTGGAAGAACGCCAACCGTCAGACGGGTTCGGCAATGACATAACCCGAGCCTCGCACCGTGCGGATCAGCGGGACATTGCCCGGAGGGTCGATCTTCTTGCGCAGGCGGCCGATGTGCACGTCGATCAGGTTGGTGCCGGGGTCGAAGTGATAGCCCCAGACTTCCTCGAAAATCATCATCCGCGACAGGATCTGGCCGCTGTTGCGCATCAGGAATTCCAGCAATTTGTACTCGGTCGGCAACAATGTCAGCACCTGCTCGGCGCGCCGGGCTTCGTGGCTGATCAGATCGAGTTGCAGATCCGCCACCTGCAACGTGGTCGGCTGGGCGCCGTTGCTGTTCTGCCGACGCAGCAAAACTTCGACTCGGGCGGCCATTTCATCGGTGGCGAACGGTTTGGTCAGGTAGTCATCGCCGCCGGCGCGCAAGCCACGCACACGCTCGTCGACGTCGGAGAGCGCGCTGATCATCAGGATCGGCGTCGCCACGCCCATGGTCCGCAGCGTGGTGACGATGGCCAGACCGTCGAGCTCCGGCAGCATGCGGTCGAGGGTGATCAGGTCGTAGTTGCCGCTGACGGCACGGTCCAGGCCTTCACGGCCGTTGTCGACCCAGTCCACGTCGAGGCCGTGGCTGCTCAGTTCGGCGACAATTTCCCGGGCGGTCACGGCGTCGTCTTCGATGGTGAGGATGCGAGTCATGGTGGGCCTGCTGGTCTGTTCAAACGCAATGGCAGCATTTTGCCAAGATTTTACGCGGGCGCTTTAAATTAACTTTCATGTTTTAGCGGATACAAACGCTACGACCGGGCTTTTGTGCCAATGCATAAAACCCGCTGTTATCGAGCCGTTGTTGCAAATTGCATGGTCCTGGGAAGTTCAGAGTTTTTAACTGATTGAATCCAAACGATTTATTTAATGTTGGCGACTGGCACGGTCACTGCAATTCCTCTGATGACGAGTTGTAACACCATTTTTCATGCTTGGAGCACTACAACAATGAATAGATCCTCTGATGGGTTTTATCCTGCCTACGAAGGAGAGTCGAGCAACGTCTCGGGGGTGTCCTGGGGCGCGATCTTCGCAGGGGCTGCCGCTGCGGCGGCACTGTCGCTGATTCTCGTGCTGCTGGGCTTCGGTCTGGGCTTCTCCGCCGTTTCACCGTGGGCCGGGGAGGGCGTCAGCGCCAAGGGCCTGGGCATTTCCACCATTATCTGGCTGGCGGCCACGCAAATCATCGCTTCGGGGCTCGGCGGCTACATCGCTGGTCGCTTGCGAGTGAAGTGGGCCAACATGCACGGTGACGAGGTGTATTTCCGCGACACCGCTCATGGCTTTCTCTCCTGGTGTGTAGCGACTCTGGTCACCGCAACGCTGGTGGTCGGCTCGGTCAGCAGCATCGTCAGCGGTGGCGTGCAGGCCGGTGCGAGTGTTGTCGGCGGCGCTGCCGGTGCCATGACGCAAGCGGCCGGCACGGCGGCCGGCAACACCGACAGTGACCAGTACGGCTACTTCGTCGACAGCCTGTTCCGCGACGATCGTCCCGCCGCCGTCAGCGATGACGCCGCCCGTGGCACCGTGACCCGGATCTTCGCCCAGAGCCTGGCCAACGGTCAGCTCAGCGCCGAAGACCGGACCTACCTCGCGCAACTGGTCGCTCAGCGTACCAACCTGACCCAGGCCGATGCCGAACGTCGGGTTGATGAAATCTACGCCCGCACCCAAAAGGCAATTGCCGACGCCAAAGTGAAAGCGCAACAAGCCGCCGACACCGCCGCCAAAGTCGCTGCCTGGACCACGCTGTGGATGTTCATCGCACTGTTGGCCGGTGCGTTTTTCGCCAGCCTCTCGGCCACTTTCGGCGGTCGCCGTCGGGATGCGGTCGAGTACGTCGAAGTCGAAACCTACACCACGACCACGCTGCCGCCAGTCCGTTAATCAAGGAGAATCACCATGCGCTCACTACTGCTGTTTTTCCTCGGCGTACCCATCCCGATCATCATCCTGATCGCCCTGTTCGTGCACTGATTCCTTGAGGCACATGCCTTGGCCGCTTCCACCTTCGGGTTGAAGCGGCTTTTTGCTTTCTGCGCGGGGCCGAAGGCGCAGAACCGTACAGTCATTTCCATGGCCTGGATCAATATCCGTTAACGCAATATCCCCTAACGTGAAATTTCCAGGCCCTTGCCGCTGGATCGACTACATTGCTTGCGCGCACTCTGCTGCGCGAACAAAACCCGCCTGCCGGCCCGATAGAGAGCGATAACCCCCACGAGCCGGCGAGGTGTAGTGCAGCAAGGAGCTGTTTCAACCTCACCTGAACTTTTCACGGATGATCATCGCAATGCACTGCCTAGAAAGAACCTTCGATATCCAGCCTTTGGCGCAGGCGGATATGACTGTCCACATCAACGGCCAGCCGGTCACTGCCGCTATTGGCGAAACCGTGCTCAGCGTCATTCAGTCCCTCGGCGTGCGCCAGGTCGCGCGCAACGATCACAACCAGATCAGCGGCGCCTATTGCGGCATGGGCGTGTGCCAGTGCTGCCTGGTGAAAATCAACGGCCGGCACAAGCGGCGTGCCTGCCAGACCGTGGTGCGCGACGGCATGCTGATCGAGACCCAGGTCAACCGCATTCACGGGCAGGAGGTGCTATGAGCCAGAATCCGGTGATCGTAGGGGGTGGCCCGGCGGGAATGGCGGCGGCCATCGAGCTGGCCCTGCACGGGGTGCGCTGCACCTTGCTCGAAGAAGCTTCGCGCCTGGGTGGCGTGGTCTATCGCGGGCCGCTGCGTGACGGCGTGCAGCTGGATTATCTGGGGCCGCGCTATTCCGAGGCGTTGGGCAAATTGCACGGTGATTTCCAGGAGCAGTCCGGGCTGATCGACGTGCGCCTCAACCATCGCGTGGTCGGCGCTGAAGGCACGCGCTCGCTGGTGGTGCTGGACGGCGACGAGCGTCTGCACGAAATCGAATACCCGCAGTTGCTGCTGGCCGCCGGTTGCCACGAACGCAGCGTGCCGTTTCCAGGCTGGACGCTGCCCGGCGTGATCATGCTCGGTGGCCTGCAATTGCAGATCAAAAGCGGGGTGGTCAAACCGCAGGGGCCGGTGGTGATCGCCGGCACCGGGCCGCTGTTGCCGCTGGTGGCGACCCAGTTGCACGCGTCGGGCGTGAGTGTGGCGGGGGTCTACGAGGCTTGCGCATTCGGCAAGATCGCCAAGGAAAGCCTGGCGCTGCTGAACAAGCCGCAGCTGTTCCTCGATGGCTTGAGCATGCTCGCCTATCTGAAATTGCATGGCATCCCGATGAACTACGGCTGGGGCGTGGTCGAAGCGCACGGCGACGGCGAACTGAAAAGCGTCAGCGTGGCGCCGTACTCGGCAACGTGGGAGCCGGACATGAGCCGCGTCGAACGCTTCGAAGCGAAGACCCTCGCGGTCGGTTACGGCTTTATCCCGCGCACGCAACTGAGTCAGCAAATGGGCCTGGATCACGGCTTCAGCGACGACGGTTACCTGCGCGCCAACGCCAACATCTGGCAGCAAAGCAGCGAGCCCCACGTGCATCTGGCCGGTGACATGGGCGGGATTCGTGGTGGTGAAGCGGCGATGCTCGCCGGCAAGATCGCGGCAACCTCGATCCTGCTGCAACGCGGCGTGCTGGAAGAAGAGCTGGCGCGCGTCCGTCGCGACCGTTACCTGGGCAAACTCAAAGCTATCGTACGTTTCCGCGCTGCGGTGGATCGCTACACCGAACGCGGCGTCGGGCAAACCGCATTGCCAGCCGCCGACACGGTGATCTGCCGCTGCGAACACGCGACCCGCGCCGACATCGACCGGGCGCTGGAGCAGGGCGTGCAAGACATCGCCAGCCTGAAAATGCGCACCCGCGTAAGTATGGGCGACTGTCAGGGGCGGATGTGCGTCGGCTATTGCAGCGACCGCTTGCGTCAGGCCACCGGGCGCAAGGATGTCGGCTGGCTGCGCCCGCGTTTCCCGATCGATCCGATTCCTTTTTCCGCGTTCCAGTCCCTCGGCACGGAGGCCGTTTCCCATGAGTAAGTTCTACGATGTGGTCATCGCCGGCGGCGGTGTGATCGGCGCGTCCATCGCCTATCAGTTGTCCAAACGCAAAGGCCTCAAGGTTGCGCTGATCGACGCCAAGCGTCCGGGCAACGCGACCCGCGCCTCGGCCGGTGGCTTATGGGCGATTGGCGAGTCGGTGGGGCTGGGCTGCGGGGTGATTTTCTTCCGCATGATGTCGGCCAACCGCAAGCGCGAAACCCAGGGCGCGGCGGTGGCGGTGGACGCCAGCACGCCTCACATTCTGCCGCCGTCGTTCTTCGATTTCGCTTTGCAATCCAATGCGCTGTACCCGGCGTTGCATCGCGAGCTGAAGGACAATCACGGGATGGATTTCAAGTTCGAAAAGACCGGGCTCAAATTCGTGATCTATGACGATGAGGACCGGTTGTACGCCGAGCACATCGTCGGCTGCATTCCGCATCTGGCCGATCAAGTGCGCTGGCTGGATCAGGCGGCGTTGCGCGAGTCCGAGCCGAGCGTCAGCCACGAGGCACGCGGGGCGCTGGAATTCCTCTGCGATCATCAGGTCAGCCCGTTCCGCCTGGCCGACGCCTACACCGAAGGCGCCCGACAGAATGGCGTGGACATGTATGTCAACACCAACATCACCGGCGTGCTGCATCACGGCACGCGGGTGACCGGGGTGCAGACGACTGAAGCCGGGGTGTTCCACTGCAAGACCCTGATCAACGCTGCCGGCGCCTGGGCAGCGGACTTGAGCGAGTGGGCCACGGGCATCCGTATTCCGGTGAAACCGGTGAAAGGCCAGATCCTGCTGACCGAACGTCTGCCGAAAATCCTCAACGGCTGCCTGACCACCAGCGATTGCTACATGGCGCAGAAGGACAACGGCGAAATCCTGATCGGCAGCACCACCGAGGACAAGGGCTTCGACGTCACCACCACCTGGCCGGAAATCGCCGGGCTGGTGCAGGGCGCCGTCCGTTGCTTGCCGGAATTGGCGGACATCAACCTCAAGCGTACCTGGGCCGGATTGCGGCCGGGCTCGCCGGACGAGTTGCCGATTCTCGGGCCGATGGCCGGGGTAGAGGGGTATCTCAACGCCTGCGGGCATTTCCGCACCGGGGTACTGACTTCGGCGATCACCGGGGTGTTGCTGGACAAACTGGTCAACGATGAACCGTTGCCGCTGGACATCACGCCGTTTCTGGCGGACCGGTTTGAAGTGGCGCCTGTGCAGGAAAAACGGGCGCTGGAGATGGCCTGACTTGTGATCGTTCCCACGCTCCGCGTGGGAATGCCTCAAGGGACGCTCCGCGTTCCAGCTCTGGAAGGGACGCGGAGCGTCCCGGGCTGCATTCCCACGCAGAGCGTGGGAACGATCAGGGTCAGGCGGTCGGCGCGCGCAGTGTGCGGGGGCTCAGGACTTGCCCGATTGTTCTTCCAGTTGATCCGACTCGAACAACCGGGCCAGTTCCGCCCGCGCTTCCTGGGCGGTCTGCAGCACTTTGGCCGCGTCGTCGTACACCGCGTGTTGAGCCTCGAGTACCTGTTCGTCATGGTGCTTGAAGCGCTTGATCCGCGCATCGGCCTGGGCCTGGGTCAAGCCGAGGCCAACCAGCGTACGGCGGCTCATTTCCAGACTGGAGTAATAGGTTTCCCGAATCGGATCGGCCCCCACATCCACCAACCGATGAACATGCTGCCGGTTACGCGCCCGGGCGATGATCTTCATGTCTGGGTAGAGCTTGCGCACGATCTCGGCGGTCTTGATGTTGGTTTCCGGATCATCCGTGGCAATCACGAAGTACTCCGCTTCACCGACCTTGGCCGCACTGAGGATTTCCGGACGCATCGGGTCACCGTAGAACACCGGCACGCCACCGAAACTGCGCGACAGTTCGATGGTTTCCACCGAGGTGTCCAGCGCCACGAACTTGATGTTCTGCGCCCGCAGAATCCGCGCCACGATCTGACCCATCCGACCCATACCGGCAATCACCACCCGTGGCGATTCGGTCTCGATCTGGCGGAATTTCTCCGGCACTTCCACCGGCTGCACCTTCGGGCTGACCAGTCGTGCGCAGACCAACAGTAACAGCGGCGTCACCGCCATCGACAGGGTGATGGTCAGCACCAGCAGATCGTACAGACGCGGTTCGAACAGGCCCTGATCGCGACCGATCTTGAACACCACAAACGCAAATTCACCGCCCGCCGCCAGCACGATGCCGAGGCGAATCGCGCTGACCTTGTTCAATCCACCGGCGAGGCGCCCGACCACAAACAGCAACGGCAACTTCAGGGCGATCAGCAGCAGCGTCAGCCCCAGCACCGTGATCGGCGCGCTGAGCAGCAGACTGAGGTTGGCGCCCATGCCGACGCTGATGAAAAACAGCCCCAGCAACAGGCCCTTGAACGGCTCGATCTGCGCTTCCAGCTCATGGCGATATTCCGAATCCGCCAGCAGCAACCCGGCGAGAAATGCGCCCAGCGCCATCGACACACCGACCATGTCCATCAGCCATGCGGTGCCGATCACCACCAGCAACGCAGTGGCGGTGGAGACTTCCGGCAGACCGGTTTTCGCCACGATGCGGAACACCGGACGCAGCAGATAACGTCCGCCGATCACCACCACCGCGATGCCGCCGAGCACCTGCAAACTGTGGCGCACGTCGTCGGCAGTGCTGGTGTGGTGATCGACCCCCGCGAGCATCGGCACCAGCGCGATCAGCGGGATCGCGGCGATGTCCTGAAACAGCAGAATCGCAAACGCCAGCCGCCCGTGGGGGCTGGTCAGTTCCTTGCGCTCGGCAAGGCTTTGCAGGCCGAACGCGGTAGACGACAGCGCCAGACCGAGGCCCAGAACAATCGCGCTGTTCAACGGCTGGCCAAACACCGACAGTGCCAGCACACCGATGACGGAACCGGTCAGCAACACCTGCGCCAGCCCCACGCCGAACACCGATTTGCGCATCACCCACAAACGTCGCGGCGACAGCTCCAAACCGATGATGAACAACAGCAGCACCACGCCCAGTTCCGAAATATGGCTGACACTTTGCGGATTGCCGATCAGGCCGAGCACCGACGGGCCGATGATCACCCCGGCAAACAGATAACCGAGCACCGCGCCCAGTTGCAGACGCTTGGCCAGGGGAACGGTGAGCACGGCGGCGAAGAGAAAGACGACGGCGGCTTGTAACAGATTGCCTTCATGGGGCATGAGCGGAACTCCAGTAACGCGGTACGGCGGGGGGGCGACAAGAATAAAGGCTGAAATGATTACAGATCCAGCGCAGCGCCTGCTTGAGCAGATGTGCTTCTGTAATAATTTGCATCAATTGGTTACATTTATAACCTCAACGAATCAATTCCTTCGAGTCTTTCATGGCCATCAACTTCGACCTCAACGACCTGCAAGCCTTTCGCGCCGTGGTCGAGCAGGGCAGTTTCCGCAAGGCCGCCGACACCGTGCGCCTGTCGCAACCGGCCCTGAGCCGGCGCATCGAAAAGCTCGAAGACGCTCTCGGCGTGAAGCTGTTCGAGCGCACCACGCGCAAGGTCAGCCTGACCCAGGCCGGACGCGGTTTCATGCCCAGCGTCGAACGCTTGCTCGACGATCTGGACGTCGCGTTGCTCGGCATCAGTGAGGTCGCCTCGAATCGGCAGGGCCACGTGACCGTCGCTTGCGTGCCGTCGGCGGCGTACTACTTCATGCCGAGCGTCGTCGCCCGTTATCACCAGCAGTTCCCGCGAATCAAAGTCAAAGTCCTCGATTCCAGCGCCCACGACGTGCTGAGCGCAGTGGTCAACGGCGAGGCGGATTTCGGTCTGAGTTTCATGGGCACCCAGGAGGCGGGCGTGGATTTCGAACCGCTGGTGCAGGAAAGCTACGTAGTCGCCTGTCGCCGCGATCATCCGCTGGCCGGGCGCAGGAGCGTGACCTGGGACGAGTTCTACCGGCAGGATTACATCTCGCTGGACAAGACTTCCGGCAATCGTTTTTTGCTCGATCAGGCGCTGGCCAAAGTGGTACCGCAGCGCCCGAGCATCTGCGAGACGCGGCATGTGACGACCATGATCGGTCTGGTGGAAGCGGGGTTGGGGGTGGCAGCGGTGCCGTTGATGGCGATGCCGGCGGCGGATCATCCGATCCTGACGCGGGTGCCGCTGACCGATCCGCAAGTGATGCGCAGCGTCGGCATCATCAAACGCCGGGGTCGTACGCTGACCCCGGCGGCACTGGAGCTGGAGCGGCTGGTGGTGGAAATGAAAGTCCAGCCGCCGACGGTCAGCGCTTGACCGAATCCAGACCGGTGGCCTGCACGTCAGGCTGGGCGGCGGGTGCGGCGAGATAAGCGAGCAACGCCTTGGCTTCCTGCGGATGCTGCGCACCCACTGGAATGCCCGCTGCAAATCGGGTCACCGACTGCACCGACTCCGGAATCTTCGCTACAAAACTCACCCCCGGCACCGGCAGCAATTCGCTGACCTGCTGGAAGCCCAGTTGATAGTCGCCGGTGGCGACCACCGAGCCGACCGGGATTTTCGGGATCATCTTCGCCTTCGGTTTCAGCTGATCTTCGATCCCCAGCTTCTTGAACAATTGCTGCTCGATGTACACGCCGCTGGCGCTGTCGGAGTAGGCCACCGATTTTGCATCCAACAGGGTTTTCTTCAGGGCGTCGACGTTGCTGATGTCCGGTTTCGGCGCGCCTTCGCGCACCACCAGGCCGATCCGCGAATCCGCCAGCTCCACACGCGAAGCCGGGTCGACCTTGCCTTGCTTGATCAGATCATCGAGGGCATAGCCGACCATGATCACTACGTCGGCCTTTTCACCACGGGCGAGGCGATTGGGGATTGCCTCCGGCGCCTTGCCCATCGACGGACCGAGCTGGGTGTCCAGCGTGTTGCCGGTCGCGGCGGCGAATTTCGGCCCGAGGATCTTGTAGGCGGCGGTGAAACCGCCGGAGGTCATGACCCGCAGTTCTTCGGCCTGGGCCGCAACGTTGAACGCAAGACCGGCGAGCAGGGCGGTAACGGTAAACAGTTTTTTCATGGTGATGTTCTCAGGCAGTAATAGGTTGCAGACGACCGCCGGCCCGGCGATACAGATAAAGCGTCGCGCACAATGCACACAGTGCGCCGATGCTCATCCAGTAACCCGGTGCGGCTTTGTCGCCGGTGTACTCAATCAGGAAGGTCGACATCGCTGGAGTGAATCCGCCGAACACGGCAGTGGCGAGGCTATAGGCCAGGGAGAAACCGGCCACCCGCACTTCCACCGGCATGATCTCGGTCAGCGCGGGAATCATCGCGCCGTTGTACAGGCCGTAGATAAACGACAGCCACAACAGCGACAGCAGCATGTGACTGAAGCTCGGCGCCTGCACCAGGTACGACAGCGCTGGATACGTGGTGGCCAGCGCCAGCAGCGCCATGGCGATCAGCACTGGACGGCGGCCGACGCGATCGGACAATGCACCGCCAATCGGCAGCCAGAAGAAGTTGGAAACGCCCACCAGCAACGTCACCAGCAACGCATCGGATGTGCTCAGGTGCAGCACGGTTTTGCCGAAGGTCGGTGCGTACACGGTGATCAGGTAGAACGCAGTGGTAGTCAGGGCAACCATCAGCATCCCGCCCAGCACCACGCCCCAGTTCTGACCGAGGGTGCGGAACACTTCCTTCATGCTTGGACGATGTTTGCGAGCGGCGAACTCTTCGGTTTCCGCCAGATTGCGTCGCAGAAAGAAGATGAACGGAACGATCATGCAGCCGACGAAAAACGGAATACGCCAGCCCCAATCGGCGACCGCTTCCGGCGCCATCCATTGGTTCAAGCCATAACCCAGCGCAGCGGCGACGACGATGGCCACCTGCTGACTGGCCGACTGCCAGGCGGTGAAAAAGCCTTTGCGACCGGGCGTGGCGATTTCGGAGAGATACACCGAAACTCCGCCCAGTTCCGCACCGGCGGAGAAACCTTGCAACAGCCTTCCGATCAACACCAGCGCCGGGGCAAACAGGCCGATGGTTTCGTATCCGGGCACCAGCACAATCAATATCGTGCCGCTGGCCATGATCGACAGCGTCACGATCAAACCTTTGCGCCGACCGACGTCATCGATGTACGCGCCGAGCACGATGGCCCCCAGCGGACGCATCAAAAAGCCTGCGCCGAACACTGCGAAAGTCATCATCAGGGACGCGAACTCACTGCTCGCCGGAAAGAACACCGCCGCGATCTGCGTGGCGTAGAAGCCGAACAGAAAGAAGTCGAACTGTTCGAGGAAGTTACCCGAGGTCACCCGGAAAATGGCGCCGGCCCGCGAGCCGCCGTGTGGGATTGAGGCTGTCATAGAAAAGTACTCCACCGCTTTTATGACGTGCGCGACGGGGAGGCGGCGCACGGTTCTTATTGGGGCGGATAGTGGCGCGCAGGGATCGATTTGTTAATTGCATTGTTGGCATGGATTGATGCGTATGCCGGATTAATCGGGGGCTTTGTGGGGGGCTCGCAGGCAAGTGATGGTGTGTCAGACAGTGCAAGTTTTGAATGTGCCGGCCCTATCGCTGGCAAGCCAGCTCCCACAGTTTTGATGGTGTGCTCAGCGAATCTGTAAACACCACAACCATTGTGGGAGCTGGCTTGCCAGCGATGGCGGACTGGTCGGCGACTACAATCTCCCAGACAATCCGGGCAAAAAAATACAAGGAATGATTCCCGAACCTCGCAGTCGGAGTTCAGGTATCACACATCTGAAGGAGGTTCACCGATGAACAACAAGACCCTAATTGCCAGCCTGGCCCTCGTCGCCGGCATCGCCGGGATCAGCCCACTCGTTCAAGCGGCGCAAACCTCGAACGACACTGTCGAACAATCACCGACCGGCAACCGCGAACTGAACGTCAACGACCGCGCCCCGGACATTTACCAGCGCAGCGAAAAAGCCATCAAAAACTGGAAACAGAAAGGCCTCAAGCAGCCGGAACCGCAGGCGCAGTGGGTGCAGATCAATGACAAATACGTGATGGTGATGATTACCAACGGGACGATTGTGGCGATTCAGCCGGTGGAGCGCTGACCTCAAGCAACAATTGGCCATGGACGGTTGATTGCATTCGAGCGCCGTTCCGGTAAAACGCGAGGGGCGTTTCGAGTGACTGGATGTCAGGAGCAATAGGTTGGAGAAGAAACCTCTTTACCGCAAAGAAAATACGACCACCCATAACGTCCGTCGCAACAATTCCGGCGGACATTACCGGCATCAGCGAAATACCAAGGCTGAAATCAACAGCGAGGCTACTCGCGGCTCGATGCATGGGATCCAGCACCGTGGCTTCGATTACACGCCCTTGTTTCGCTTTTTGCTGTCGCGAGTCGGCGGTGATTGGGACGAGATTTTCAGTGAAGCGGTGTCGCGGCTGGATCGGCAAGAGCCGGTGTTCTGGATGGTCGCTGTGCTTGAAAGTGACCGGGAAGAAATAGTGCGGCTCGGTGAATCGAGTTACTTCAATGGCCTGTATGTCGATGAACAGAAGCGCCTGCAAATCGTCAATCCCGCCCTGAAAGCCGAAGACATGACGCCCTACTGCCAATGCTGCACGCATACCTTCAATGGCGTTGTATTCGGTACGCCCGAGCGCTGAAATTCAATCAGCCCGGCCATGACTCAGCGTCTGCCCGCCGCCCAACCGATACTGATTGTTCCCACTGCGCTTGGCCTCGTACATCGCCAGATCCGCAATGTGCAGCAACCGGTCCATGGTCGGTGCGTGGTCGGGGAAGACGGCGACGCCGAGGCTGGTGCCGATGTGGCGTTGTTCATTGCCGATGGGGATTGGCGGGGACAGTTCGATGAAGATTTTCTGGCAGATGCTGCGCGCTTCGTCCTGCAGGTTCAGACCGGGGGCGAGGCCTTGCAGGATGACCACGAATTCATCGCCGCCGATGCGCGCGACGGTGTCGCTGACCCGCAGGATGCGTTTCAGGCGCGTGGCGGTGGTGATCAGAACGCGGTCGCCGGCGGCGTGACCGTAGCGGTCGTTGATCGCTTTGAAGCCGTTGAGATCGATAAACACCAACGCTACCCGCGTCTCGGTCACGCGCGCATGTTCCAGTGCTTCCGATAGCCGTTCTTCCAGCACCAGGCGGTTGGGCAGGCCGGTCAACGGGTCGAAATGAGCGAGGTGCTGGAGGTAGCTGGCCGAGGCCTTTTCTTCGGTGATGTCGCGCACCACGCCCATCATCTTGATCACCGCGTCGTGATCGTTGCGCACCACGTTACCGGTTTCCCGCAGCCAGCGAATCGTGCCGTCGGGCCAGACCACGCGGTACTCCTCGTCGTGGTTTTCGCCGGTCTCCAGGCATCGCAATTCCCCCGCGCGCACCCTGGCGCGGTCATCGGGGTGTACGCAGGAACAGAACAGCGCGTAGGAGGGCGTCACTTCGCCGATCTTGAAGCCGAACATGCCGAATATTGCGTCGGACCAATAGAGTCGATCCGTGTCGACTTCCCAATCCCAAGTGCCGATCCGCGCAAAATACTGGCTGCGCTTGAAGCGGTCGGCGTCGCCATCCTGACGGATGTTCTGGCCCTCGGCGGCGCGGGTGAGCAGTTCGCGATACTCGGCGAGTTGCTGACGAAGCGCGCGCACTCGGCGGATCAGAACGGCGATCACGACCAACAGCACAACGACAATGGCGAAGCTGATCCAGAGTTGAGTCATTCAAGCGTCGCTGTCATGGCGTATCGATCAGGATTGGTAGCGGGTGGCCATCATCCATCACGGCCGACGTAGGGTCAAACGGTTGCCAATGACCGGTATTTCTGGGAAAACGGCGGCCAGCGGAACAATAGAGTGAATGTTATGAATGATGAACTGCAGATAATCGATCTTCAGCCCGGCGACGGAAAAGCCGCCGTCAAAGGCGCGTTGATCACCACCCAATACACCGGTTGGCTGGAAGACGGCACCGAATTTGATTCGTCCTGGAGCCGGGGCAAGCCGTTTCAGTGCGTGATCGGCACGGGCCGGGTGATCAAGGGTTGGGATCAGGGGATCATGGGGATGCAGGTTGGCGGCAAGCGCAAACTGCTGGTGCCGGCGCATCTGGGTTACGGCGAACGGACGATGGGCAAGATTCCGCCGAATTCGAATCTGGTGTTCGAAATTGAGTTGCTTGAGGTTTTGACGCGGGAGGATTGATGACCGTTTCATTGCTGAAGTCATAAAAACCCGCTGCCTCCCTTCACGGAGACAGCGGGTTTTTTCTTGCCTTGTACCCCAGGTGTTACGCAGCCATCGCCATCTCATCCAGCGTCGCGGCAATCGTGCCGGTCAGGCTTGGGAATCGGCGCTTTACGCTGGTGAGTGCCGGCAGCAGGCGGCTGCGGTCCAGTTCGCCATGGTCGCGGGCAATCTGGACGAGGGCGGTGAGGGCGGCGCTGACGATGGATTTCCGTTCGCTCTCGAGCAGTAGCAGACAGGCTTTCTGGGCCCATTGGCTGTCTTTCTCGTTGAGGCCGATGGAGATCAGGGCGGCGATGATGTGTGCATCGGATTTGCTTTCCATGGGTGTTCCTCAGGTCGTGGCATCGAGAGTGTCCAGCGCCCGGTTCACAGCCAGTTCTCCACACATCACCACTTGGGCGATGCCCAGCACAGTGCTGCGGTAGGGCGGGTCAAGCAGCGCGGCGAAGTCGCTGAGCATCACACTGGCCGAAGTCATCGATTCGCAGGCGTGGGCCAGCAGGGCATGCTGATCCAGGTCGGGGGCGACCAGGAACATGCGGCCGGGGCAGTGTTGTTTCGGGGCGGTGGGTTTCAGGTAATGGTCGAGGGCGCGCTCGGCGGCTTCGTGGAGTTTTCTGGAATCGGCGGAGGCGTAGGGCGAGGCCGGATCGGATTCGTTGGGTTTGTCTGTTTCGGGTGGATCGGGGACGTATTTGAACATTCGGGAAAGCCTCAAAGTGATGCCGACACCACCTCGCGACTAAACGAAAAGGTGGCAGCTGTACGCAGGTTAGTCGACCGGCGACTTCCCAAAACCGGCGCACCCGAGGGTGCCCTGCACACAGCCGCCATAGAGTGCAGATGAAGGTCACCTGACTGTCTGGAGCACATGTAAAGTTTTGAGAAATCATCGAGCGACTAAACCCGATCACTGACCATTCAGTGACGCGAACCAAGTTACCGACGCCCTCAAAACCGCACAAGCCGGCGGATTCTGGCGTAGTTGTAGGCAAAGGCGCAAGGCGATGTAGCCTCTCGGATGGGGGCAAAATGATGCGTCATTTTTCAGTCCGCCATCGCGAGCAAGCTCGCTCCCACAGGGGTATGCGTAGGCTGAAGTCATCCGTTTGTCCTCCAATCCCAAACAGGCCTTGCCCCTTCCGATCGGAACAGCGACCATGCTCGCTATATAGGGGTAGGGGGTATAGGTATGTCACACACGCACGAACACAAAGGCGAGTTGCTCAACCGGGTTCGGCGCATTGCCGGGCAGGTTCAGGCTGTTGAAAAAGCGCTGGAATCCGAGGCCGATTGTGCCAAGACGTTGCACCTGATGGCGGCGATTCGCGGCGCGGTCAATGGCTTGATGGAGCAGTTCATCGAGGCCCACGCCCGCGAGCATGTCGCCCGTCCCGACCTCAGCGACGAAGCCCGCGCCCAGGGCGTGGAAGAGTTGCTGCTGGCCATCCGCCGATATTCCAAGTGAGCGCCGACATCATGACCCTCAAGGTTGATGACTTTTCCCACAACCATCAGTTTCTCGGTGCTTCGCACGATGAAAACGCCCGCCGCACCCTGTGGGTGGTGGTGCTGACTTTCGTGATGATGATCGGCGAAATTGCCGCCGGTTATCTCACCGGTTCCATGGCATTGCTGGCCGACGGTTTCCACATGGCGACCCACGCCGGCGCCTTGGGCATCGCGGCGGCGGCCTATGGTTTTGCCCGGCGTAACGCCAACAACCGACGCTACAGTTTCGGCACCGGCAAGGTCGGTGATCTGGCGGGTTTTGCCTCGGCGATGGTGCTGGGGCTGGTGTCGCTGGGGATTGCCGGGGAATCGGTTTTCCGTCTGTTCCAGCCAACCAGTGTGGCGTTCGGCGAAGCAACCTTGATCGCCGTGGTCGGCTTGGGCGTCAACCTGCTCAGCGCGTTTTTGCTGGCCGGTCACCACAGCCATCACGACCACGGCCATAGTCACGACCACAGCCACGATCATGGCCATCACCACCATCACGACAACAACCTGCGTTCAGCCTACGTGCATGTACTGGCGGACGCGTTGACGTCGGTGCTGGCGATTGCCGCGCTGCTGGCCGGGCGCTATCTGGGCTGGGTGTGGATGGACCCGGTGATGGGCATCGTCGGTTCCATTGTCATCGCCAAATGGGCCTGGAACCTGATGCGTGACAGCGCCGCCGTGTTGCTCGACACCACCGATGAACCCGTGGCCGAGGAGATCCGCGAACTGCTGGAAACCTCCGATGATGTGCGCATCAGCGATTTGCACGTTTGGCAGGTCGGCCCGCAGGCGCGGGCGGCGATTGTCAGTGTGGTCGCGGTGGCGGGCGTGACTGCCGACGCGATCCGTGAGCGCCTGGCGCCGGTGCATGAGCTTTCGCACCTGACCATCGAATTGCGCAACGCTTAAGGCTGCACCTCGCTGAACATCGGAATTCGTCCATTCAGCGAAGGCCGGTAGTGCCACGCGAATCTTCCCGGATCAATGTTGTGGGCGAGGATTTCGGTGAGCGTGGCGCTGGCGATCGTCATTGCCAGCGTCTGTCCGGGACATTGATGCCGACCGTTGCCGAACGTGAAACTGCGGCGATTCGGGCGAACCGGCATAAAGCAATCCGGGTTTTCATTCAGTGCCGGGTCTCGATTGGCCGAGGCCAGCAGCACCAGAATCACGTCGCCGGCTTCCAGCCGAACGCCGTCGATTTCGCAGCTGTTCGCCACAAATCGACGGGTGTTCTGTACCGAGGGATCGAAACGCTGGACTTCGGCGAGCAGCGAATCTAAGGACGCATTGTGTAATTCAGGCTGCCGCTGTAGCGCCACCAGCGCATTGCCAATCAACCCGGCGGTAGCCTCCAACGTCTGCGAACAGAGGCCGATCAGGTTGTCGAGCAGCACGTCCTCATTGCCGACAAAACGCTGGCGAATGTCGGCGAGAAACGGATTCGGATTCGCCAGCAATTCGATGAAGTATCCGCGCAATTGCTCCGCCGCCCGATGGGCTGCCGCCAGTTGCAGGTCATTGCTCAACGACGACAGACACGCCGCGAAATCCGCCGTCAGTTCACTGATGACCCGCGCCTGCGCCGGGGTGAACCCGAGCAGCGATGCAACCACGCACACCGGGCCGCGAAACATGGCTTTATAGAGGCCGTCGGCATCGTTCGTGATCAACCGCGCGGACACCAGATCGCTGACTTCTTCCCGATCAATCAATCCCAGCGGCGGCTCGATGGCCGAACGCGGGCAGCGCTGAGCCTCGCCGTCGTTCATGCGCATCAACTGGCCGAACACCTCGCCCGCCAAGCCATCGGCAATCGCCTTGGGCACCGGCTCCTGCACCGGACGCACCCGGCAATCCGGATGCGCCAGCACCGCGCACACCGCGCGGGCGCTGCTGGCAACCCACAGTTTAAGTCCGTGATGAAAGGTCAGCCCGCCCGCCGCGCGCAGTTCGGCGTAATAAGGGTAGGGGTCGGCGTGAGACGCCGCGATGATCGGGTCCATGGATCGCAACCTTGTCGGTGGGGAAAGTGTTGCTACTATCTCCAGTCCTTGAGGGCGATGATTCGTCCGGGAGCGAAATATGCACGCAGCACATCAAGACATCGGCGTCTCGCAAGTGGCCGCCGCCATCGCGGAACCGGCGCGGACCAAAATGCTGTGTTCGCTGATGGACGGCCACGCCCGCACCGCCACGGAGCTGGCGAGCCTCGCCGACGTCAGCGCCTCGACCGCCAGCGCACACCTGGCCAAGCTCAAGGACCTGGCGCTGGTGCGCCTGCATGTGCAGGGCCGCCATCGTTATTACAGCCTCGCCGACAAGCGTGTGGCCCAGGCCCTCGAAGCGCTGATGGTGATCGGACAGAACCCCGCGCCGGCCTTCAAACCGCACACGCCGGATCGCTTGCAATTCGCCCGTACCTGTTACGACCACATGGCGGGAACGTTGGCGGTGTTGCTGCATGACCGCCTGCTTGAGGCGGGATGGCTGGTGGAAACCGACGAGCAGGTTTATCGCCTCAGTGAAAGCGGGGAGGCGTTTTTTGAAGGGCTGGGTATTGAGGTCAAGGATCTGTCGACGATGCGCCGTCGCTTTGCCTGCCCGTGCCTGGACTGGAGCATGCGTCGGCCGCATCTGGGTGGATCACTTGGAGCGTCGCTGTTGCAGACCGCGTTGAAGCGCAAATGGGTGACGCAGGATCTGGACAGTCGGGCACTGACGTTGACGGTGCAGGGGCGTCGGGAACTGGCGTCGCGCTGGGGACTGGTTTTGCCTGGGGCCGGGCGGGAATCGTCAGGCCGCCAGCTGACGGATTCCACGCCCGGATCGCTGCATGCGCGTTAGCTCAAGGTGTATCCGCTATCGACCACCCAATCCTGACCGATGACGCCGCGAGCACCATTGCCCAGCTGGAAAAGAATGACGTCGGCCACCGCCGCAGGTTCCAGGAATTGTCCGCCCAACAGTCGTTTGTTGACGCCTTGGGCGACGTCGCCGAGCGCTTCGTCACTCAGGCCCAGCGTTGACCAGATCGGCGTTGCGGTCGGGCCGGGGGAGACACAATTGATGCGCACGCCATGGGGTGCCAGCTCGACCGCAAGGGTTCGGGCATGGGCGATCAACGCCGCTTTTGACGCGATGTAGGCGGCCAGTCCCGCGAAACTGATTTGGGCCAGAAAAGTACCGATGAACACCACTGACGCCTTGCCTGCAAGGTGCGGGCGCAGGGCGGCCAAGGTGTTCAGGGCGCCGGCGCCGTTCACTGCCCATTGGCGATCGAACGCCGAACTGTCGAGTCCGTCGGCCAGTTCTGCGATACCGGCGTTGGGCACCACGAAGCTTACCGGACCGATGTGTGCAGCTTGCTCGGCCAAGGAGGCAAGGTCAGAGGCTTGAGTGACATCGCCGGGATGCCAGACCAGTTGCTGCGGATACCGCTCAAGCAGTTCGGCCAGTGGGCCGAGCTTTCGCGACATGGCCAACACGCGTGCGCCTTGATCCAGCAGACGCTCGGTAGCGGCCAGGCCTATGCCCGAACTGGCACCGGTGATGACGGCAATCTTGCCCTGAAAAATATGATCCATGTTCGACTCCCGTTTTTGGTCTTCAGCCAAATGGCTACGGGGAACCAGTCAATTTTCGGGCCATGCCGGAGAGCCTTTAATATCAAGGGCTGCGCAGGTTTGATAGTCATTATGACCTTTGTTACATCGAGTCAATCTGACTGCGCTTGAGTCAAATTGACCTGACTGCTGTGGCATGACATTCCGACGAAGAGCGGCGTTGCGCCTTGTATGAGCCAACCGCTCTCTATACTGTATATGTGAACAGTATCGAGTGCCTGCCATGCAAATCATCGACAAGCTCAGCATCCTCGCCGACGCCGCCAAGTACGACGCCTCCTGCGCCAGCAGCGGCGCGCCCAAGCGCAGTTCCGAAGGCAAGACCGGGCTGGGGTCGACCGATGGCATGGGCATCTGCCACAGCTACACGCCGGACGGGCGTTGCGTGTCGCTGCTCAAGATTCTGCTGACCAACTTCTGTCTCTACGACTGCCAATACTGCGTCAACCGCCGTTCCAGCGACGTGCCCCGTGCGCGTTTCACGCCCGAGGAAGTGGTGACACTGACCCTGGACTTCTACCGGCGCAATTGCGTCAGCGGGTTGTTCCTCAGCTCGGGGATCATTCGTTCGGCGGACTACACCATGGAGCAACTGGTGCGCGTCGCGAAGCTGTTGCGCGAAGAGCACGAGTTCCGTGGCTACATCCATCTCAAGACCATTCCTGACGCCGATCCCGCTCTGATCGAAGAGGCCGGGCGTTACGCCGATCGCCTGAGCGTCAACATCGAATTGCCCACCGATGCCAGCCTGCAAACCCTGGCGCCGGAGAAGCAGATCGGCTCGATCAAGCAGGCGATGAACACGATCTACACCGGCGTGCAGACCGTGCTCAACGAACCCCGTGCCCCGAAGTTCGCCCCGGCCGGGCAGAGCACGCAGATGATCGTCGGTGCCGATGACACCGACGACAGCACCATCCTGCACAGCGCTCAGGCGCTCTACGGCAACTTCCGACTGCGCCGGGTCTATTACTCGGCGTTCAGCCCGATTCCCGACAGCCCGAAAAGCGTGCCGTTGGCCGCACCGCCGCTGATGCGCGAGCACCGCTTGTATCAGGCGGATTTTCTGTTGCGCGGTTATGGCTATACCGCCGGTGAGTTGCTCACGGGCCCCGGCAATCTGGCGCTGGACATCGATCCGAAACTGGCCTGGGCGCTGCAGAATCGCGAGCTGTTTCCGCTGGATCTCAATCGCGCCGAACCGGCGTTGATTTCACGCATCCCCGGCATCGGCTTGCGCACCACCGAACGTCTGGTGGAACTGCGTCGGCAGCGGCGCATTCGCTACGAAGACGTGGCGCGCATGCGCTGTGTGCTGGCCAAAGCCAAGCCGTTCATCATCACCAGCGATTACCACCCTCAGCAGGCGGAAGTCACCAGCCAGATGCTTTATCAGCAATTGCGCGACCGACCAATGCCGCAACAGATGGGGCTGTGGGGATGATCAACCTCGACTGCGACGACCTGTTCGACACCTGGCGCCAACAGGCGCGCTGGCTGCTCAGCCATGAAATCGATCCGAGTCTGGTGAGCTGGGCGTCGGAAGGGGTAAGTGATCTGTTTGCCAGTGACGTAGCGGTGCCCGAAGGACAGGGGCCGTTTCAGGCGCGGATTCCGCGTGCGTTGCTCGACACCCTGGAACAAGCGTCGCGATACCGTGGCGATCAGCGCTGGAGTTTGCTGTATGAAGTGCTGTGGCGAGTCAGCCACGGCGACCGCACGGCAATGATGGCCGGCGACAAGCTGGGCAGCGAGTTGCAGCGGCGGATCAAGCAGGTGCAGCGCGAAGCCCATCATCTGCATGCGTTCGTGCGCTTCATCGAGCGCCCCGCAGAGCTGCCGGGCCCGCAATACGTCGCGTGGCACGAGCCGGCCCACGACATTCTGCACAGTGCCAGCGAACACTTCGTCGGGCGCATGGGCCGGCATCGCTGGCTGATCGCCACGCCCCGCGATGGGGTTTATTACGATGGTGAACAACTGATCCATGAACGTCAGTGTCCGCTGGAGTGGCAGCAACTGGCGCAGAACGTCGACGACCCCCACGGTGACTTGTGGCTGACGTACTACAGCCACATCTTCAACCCGGCGCGGTTGAACGAGAAGGTCATGCAAGGGCATTTGCCGACGCGGTTCTGGAAGAACCTGCCGGAAGGAGAGCTGATTCCCGGATTGATTACCCAGGCGCGAATGGGCAAGCAGCAGAACGGACAGGCGAGCGGGATTGCCGGTCGCGCGGGCAAGCGGATTGCCATGAAGGCCACCGAGCCAAACGAATAAAAAAGCCCCCATCGATCACTCGATGGGGGCTTTTGTGCATCTGGCCGTCAGGTCAAACCTTGACGATCCAGCCTGCTGGCGCTTCGACGTCGCCGGTCTGCACGCCGGTCAGCTCTTTGTAGAGCTTCTGGGTCACAGGGCCGACTTCTGTTTCGCTGTGGAATACGTGCAGGTGGTCGTTGTAGCTGATGCCACCGATCGGGGTGATCACCGCCGCAGTACCGCAGGCGCCGGCCTCTTTGAAGTCCGACAGCTTGTCGATGAATACGTCGCCTTCGACCACTTCCAGGCCCAGACGGGACTTGGCCAGTTCGATCAGCGACAGACGGGTGATACCCGGCAGTACCGATGGCGAGTTCGGGGTCACGAACTTGTTGTCGTGGGTGATCCCGAAGAAGTTGGCCGAACCGACTTCTTCGATCTTCTTGTGGGTCAGCGGATCCAGGTAGATGGCGTCAGCGAAGTGCGCTTTCTTGGCCTGGGAGCCTGGCATCAGGCTGGCCGCGTAGTTGCCACCGACCTTGGCGGCACCGGTGCCTTGTGGCGCGGCGCGGTCGTAGCTGGAGATCTGGAAGTTGTGCGGGGTCAGGCCGCCCTTGAAGTAGGCGCCAACCGGGATCGCGAATACCGAAAAGATGAACTCAGGCGCGGTACGCACGCCGATGTTGTCACCCACGCCGATCACGAACGGACGCAGGTACAGCGCGCCGCCGGTGCCGTAAGGCGGGATGAAACGCTCGTTGGCGCGAACCACTTCCTTGCACGCTTCGATGAACTGCTCGGTAGACACATGCGGCATCAGCAGGCGGGCGCAGCTGCGTTGCATGCGCGCGGCGTTCTGGTCGGGACGGAACAGGTTGATCGAGCCGTCCTTGCAACGATAGGCCTTCAGGCCTTCGAAGCATTGCTGGCCATAGTGAAGGGCAGTGGAACCTTCGCTGATGTGCAGCACGTTGTCTTCGGTCAGGGTGCCTTTGTCCCACTCGCCGTTGCGAAAGTATGACAGATAGCGTTTGTCGGTCTTGATGTAGTCAAAACCCAGCTTGTCCCAGTTGATGCTTTCGTTACCCATGACACCCTCTATCACTGAACAACCGCCGAAGCGGTTCAAGGCTTCTGACGTTTTTTTGGATGGGCACAACAATACTTCATTCTTGAGCGGTTTCGCAGCCCGAAATCTCTGCCTTTGATCGTTCCCACGCTCTGCGTGGGAATGCAGTCCGGGACGCTCTGCGTCCCAACAGCCGAACGCGGAGCGTCCGTGGAGGCATTCCCACGCAGAGCGTGGGAACGATCTGCGACCGAGAGTTATAGGTGCAACGCGTGCCCAAGCGCACGCAACGCCGCTTCCTGCACCGCTTCACCCAGGGTCGGGTGCGCATGGATGGTGCCGCCGATGTCTTCCAGTCGCGCCCCCATTTCCAGGCTTTGCGCGAACGCAGTCGACAGCTCCGAGACCCCGACACCGACCGCCTGCCAGCCGACAATCACATGATTGTCCCGACGAGCGACCACCCGCACGAAGCCGGTTTTCGATTCCAGGGTCATCGCCCGGCCATTGGCCGCGAACGGGAAGTTCGACACGATGCACTCAAGTCCCGCCGCCTTGGCCTCGTCCGGCGTCTTGCCGACGACTACCAGTTCCGGGTCGGTAAAGCACACGGCAGCGATGGCAGTCGGGTTGAATTCGCGGGTCTTGCCGCTGATCAGCTCGGCGACCATTTCGCCCTGGGCCATGGCGCGGTGGGCCAGCATCGGCTCGCCGCTCAGGTCGCCGATGGCGTAGACGTTGCGCATGCTGGTCTGGCAGCGGCTGTCGATCTTGATCGCCGAACCGTTCATGTCCAGGTTCAGCGCTTCAAGGTTCCAGCCCTGGGTGTTGGGTTTGCGACCGACGGCCACCAGCACCTGATCGGTTTCCAGATTCAGCGTGTCGCCGTTCGGATCGCGCACCTGCAACGTGCCGTCGAAACCCAGCACGCTGTGCTTGAGGTAGAGCTTCACGCCCAGTTGCTTCAGCGCGTCGTGCACCGGTTGAGTCAGTTCGGCGTCGTAGGCCGGCAGGATCCGATCCTGCGCCTCGACCACACTGACCTCGGCGCCGAGCTTGCGATAGGCAATGCCCAATTCCAGACCGATGTAACCACCGCCCACCACGATCAGGTGTTTCGGCACCGACTTCGGCGCCAGCGCCTCGGTGGACGATATGATCGGCCCGCCAATCGGCAGGATCGGCAAATTGACGCTTTTCGAGCCGGTGGCCAGCACCAGATGTTCACACTGGATGCGGGTGTCGCCGACTTCCACGGTCTTGCCGTCGATGACCTTGGCCCAGCCGTTGATGACCTGAACCTTGTTCTTCTTCAGCAGCGCGGCGACGCCGGTGGTCAGGCGATCAACGATGCCGTCCTTCCACTCGACGCTTTTAGTGATGTCGAGGGTCGGCGCGGAAACGCTGATGCCCAGTGCCGAATGCTGGTTGTGATGTTGAGTCTGGTGAAACTGCTCGGCCACGTGGATCAGCGCTTTCGACGGAATGCAGCCGATGTTCAGGCAGGTGCCGCCCAGCGATTCACCCTCGACCAGAATGGTCGAAATGCCCAGTTGCCCGGCACGAATGGCCGTCACGTAACCGCCAGGACCGCCGCCGATAATCAGCAGCGTGGTGTTCAGAGATTGCATGCCATCACTCCACAAACAGGGTCGCGGGTTGTTCGAGCAGACCACGAATGGCCTGGATGAAGAGCGCCGCGTCCATACCGTCGACCACGCGGTGATCGAAGGAGCTGGAGAGGTTCATCATCTTGCGGATCACCACCTGGCCTTTGACGACCATCGGACGTTCGACGATTTTGTTCACGCCGACGATGGCCACTTCCGGCAGGTTCAGCACCGGGGTACTGACGATGCCGCCAAGGGCGCCGAGGCTGGTCAGAGTGATGGTCGAGCCGGACAGTTCATCGCGGCTGGCCTTGCCATTGCGCGCGGCGTTGGCCAGACGGGAAATTTCCGCCGCGCTGTCCCACAGGCTGCGAGCCTCGGCGTGACGCACGACCGGCACCATCAGGCCGACATCGCTTTGCGTAGCGACGCCGACATGCACCGCGCCGAGGCGGGTGATGACCTGGGCTTCGTCATCGTAACGGGCATTCATCTGCGGGAAGTCGCGCAGGGCGACGACCAGTGCGCGCACCAGGAACGGCAGTAAGGTCAGCTTGCCACGGCTCGCGCCGTGTTTTTCGTTCAGATGGGCGCGCAGTTCTTCAATCGCGGTGACGTCGATTTCTTCGACATAACTGAAGTGTGCCGCACGCTGGGTGGCGTCCTGCATGCGCTGGGCAATCTTGCGGCGCATGCCGATCACTTGAATCTGTTCTTCATCATTACGCTGGGCGTACGCAGCGGCGACCGGCGCCGAAGCATTGGACTGACCCTGCGCCAGATAGGCGTCGAGGTCTTCGTGCAACACGCGACCGGCCGGACCGGAACCGCGCACCAGACGTAATTGAATGCCCAGATCCAGCGCGTGTTTGCGCACGGCTGGCGAGGCCAGCGGGCGCTCATTGGCTTCGCGGGCAACCATCGGGCCCTGGCAAGCGGCTGCCGCCGGACGCGGAGCGGCGGCAGCAGGTTTGCTTTCAACGACAGCTTCAATTTTGGGGGCGACAGGTGTTTCTTTCGCCGCAACAGACGCCGGTTTGTCCGACTCCTTCAGATTGCCGGCGCCCTCGACCTCGATGCTGATCAGCACACTGCCGACCGCCATCACTTCGCCCGGCTGACCACCCAGCGCAATGACCTTGCCGTGGACCGGCGACGGAATGTCGACCATCGCCTTGTCGGTCATCACGTCCGCCAGCACCTGATCTTCAACGACCAGATCGCCGACCTTGACGTGCCACTGCGACAGTTCTACTTCTGCGATGCCTTCGCCGATGTCCGGCATCTTGATAACGTGCGTGCCCATTCAGACCTCCATGACCCGTTTCAGCGCCGCGCCCACTCGGGACGGCCCAGGGAAATACGCCCACTCCTGCGCGTGCGGGTAGGGGGTGTCCCAACCGGTGACGCGTTCGATCGGCGCTTCCAGGTGATGGAAGCAATGCTCTTGCACCAGCGACACCAGCTCGGCACCGAATCCGCAGGTGCGGGTGGCTTCGTGAACCACGACGCAACGGCCGGTTTTCTTCACGGATTTGACGATGGTTTCCAGGTCCAGCGGCCACAGGCTGCGCAGGTCGATGACTTCAGCGTCAACGCCGCTTTCTTCAGCAGCGACTTGCGACACGTACACGGTAGTGCCGTAGGTCAGCACAGTTACGTCCTTGCCCGGACGGGTAATCGCGGCAACGTCCAGCGGCACGGTGTAGTAACCGTCCGGCACCTGGGCTTGCGGGTGTTTCGACCACGGGGTCACCGGGCGGTCGTGGTGGCCGTCGAACGGGCCGTTGTACAGGCGTTTTGGCTCGAGGAAGATCACCGGGTCATCGTTTTCGATGGAGGCGATCAGCAGGCCTTTGGCGTCGTACGGGTTGGACGGCATGACGGTGCGCAGACCACAGACCTGAGTGAACATCGCCTCGATGCTCTGGCTGTGGGTCTGGCCGCCGTAGATGCCGCCGCCGCAGGGCATGCGCAGGGTCATCGGTGCGGTGAACTCGCCGGCCGAGCGATAACGCAGGCGGGCGGCTTCGGAAATGATCTGGTCGGACGCCGGGTACACGTAGTCGGCGAACTGAATCTCGGCCACCGGACGCAAGCCATAAGCGCCCATGCCCACGGCGACACCGACAATGCCGCTCTCGGAAATCGGCGCGTCGAACACCCGCGAGGTGCCGTACTTGGTCTGCAGGCCTTCGGTGCAACGGAACACGCCGCCGAAGTAGCCGACGTCCTGGCCGAACACCACCACGTTGTCGTCACGCTCAAGCATCACATCCATGGCCGAGCGCAGGGCCTGGATCATGGTCATGGTGGTTGTGGTCATGGCGGTTTCCAACTGAATATTGTTGTTGTGATCGTTCATGTCAGATCCCCAACTGCTGACGCTGGCGCTTCAAGTGCTCCGGCATCTCTTTGTAGACGTCTTCGAACATGGTCGCGGCGCTTGGAATCTGGCCACCGGCCAGGGTGCCGTACTGCTCGGCCTGTTTCTGTGCGGCGATCACTTCCGCTTCCAGCTCGGCGCTGACGGCGGCGTGCTCTTCCTCCGACCAGTGGCCAACCTTGATCAGGTGCTGTTTCAGGCGGGCAATCGGATCGCCCAGCGGGAAGTGGCTCCAGTCGTCCGCAGGACGGTATTTGGACGGATCGTCGGAGGTCGAGTGCGGGCCGGCGCGGTAGGTGACCCATTCGATCATGGTCGGGCCGAGGCCGCGGCGGGCGCGTTCTGCAGCCCAGGCGGAGGCGGCGTAGACCGCGTAGAAATCGTTGCCGTCAACCCGCAGCGAGGCGATGCCGCAACCAACGCCGCGTCCGGCGAAGGTGGTGGCTTCACCACCGGCGATGGCCTGGAACGTCGAGATCGCCCACTGGTTGTTGACCACGTTGAGGATCACCGGCGCACGATAGACGTGAGCGAAGGTGAGGGCGGTGTGGAAGTCCGATTCGGCGGTGGCGCCGTCGCCGATCCAGGCCGAGGCGATTTTGGTGTCGCCCTTGATCGCCGAGGCCATGCCCCAGCCCACGCCTTGAATGAACTGGGTGGCGAGGTTGCCGGAAATGGTGAAGAAGCCTGCGTCCTTGACCGAGTACATGATCGGCAGTTGACGGCCCTTGAGCGGGTCGCGTTCGTTGGACAGCAACTGGCAGATCAGGTCGACCAGCGGTACGTCGCGAGCCATCAGAATGCTTTGCTGGCGGTAGGTCGGGAAGCACATGTCGTCGATGTTCAAGGCCAGGGCCTGGGCACTGCCAATGGCTTCTTCACCAAGACTCTGCATGTAGAACGACATTTTTTTCTGACGCTGGGCAACCACCATGCGGTTGTCGTAGATCCGGGTCTTGAGCATGGCGCGCATGCCTTTGCGCAGGATCTCGACCGGCACGTTTTCAGCCCATGGGCCGAGGGCGTTGCCCTGGTCGTCGAGCACGCGAATCAGGCCACGGGCCAGGTCGGCGGTGTCGGCGGGTTCAACGTCGATGGAAGGTTTACGCACCGTGCCCGCATCGGTCAGATGCAGGTAGGAGAAGTCGGTTTTGCAGCCTGGGCGGCCCGAGGGTTCAGGGACGTGCAGACGCAGCGGTTCATACGCTTGGGTCATGGCTTCTACGCTCGATCTTGTGAATTTCTTGTAGTGAGCTGGCAGTCATTCTTCGATAAAAGAAATCTTGTCCTACAACAATCATAGGCCCGGGCAAGAAGAATATTTCTCTCTGTTTCGTTGCGCTGAAGATCATTTGCAGATAGAAATTCTGCATAAACATAAAAAGCAGGTGGTTTTGTCTCATGCGCAAACTGGACCGTACCGACATCGGCATTCTCAACAGCCTTCAGGAGAACGCGCGCATCACCAACGCCGACTTGGCCCGTTCGGTCAATCTGTCGCCGACGCCGTGCTTCAACCGGGTCAAGGCGATGGAGGAGCTGGGGCTGATCCGCGAGCAGGTGACCCTGCTCGATGCCGACCTGCTGGGACTGCACGTCAACGTGTTTATCCACGTCAGTCTCGAGAAGCAGGTAGAGGAAGCGCTGCAGCATTTCGAAGAAGCCATTTCCGATCGTCCTGAAGTCATGGAGTGTTACCTGATGGCCGGCGACCCTGACTACTTGATCCGGGTGCTGGTGCCGACCATTCAGTCGCTCGAACGCTTCATGATGGACTTTCTGACCAAGGTGCCGGGCGTGGCCAACATTCGGTCAAGTTTTGCGCTCAAGCAGGTGCGCTATAAGACGGCATTGCCGCTGCCGTCGAACGGTTTGACGCTGGGCAACTGAATCCGGTGCCGTTCACAGGTATTCATATCGATAACCCAGTTCTTCGGTAAAAAGAGTCTGCTCAATGGTGAAGCTTTGAGGCCACGGAGCGAGTTCGTTTTCGGGGTGAAAGACCAGTGTCGAGTTGCTCAGTTCCTCCTGCGGGAAAGAGGGAACGTTCGGATGCTGGTGTTTCCAGCGCTCCCAGAGCAGATCCAGATAACAATGATGCAGGAAGAATATCGGGTCATTGGGAGAGGATGCCTCCATCATGTTGCCTCCGATCCAGGCATGCACGGGATTGTGCAGTTCACGTTCGGAAAAGTTTTCCCAACCGCCCGGCTCCATCCAATAGGACGTTCTGTTCAGGGCCGAGATGACGGTTTCTGGTGACGGCAAGGCGCCGGCAGCCCCGAGATTGCGACGCAAGCCCGCATCACCGACACCCTCGTCCCATACCGAGACGATGAATGGCGACTGGTTATTGGAAAAGGGTCCGCTGGTCACCAGCTGATTCTGGGTATTGTCACCGTTGCCGCCCATGAAGTCCGAGGTGAATGGATTGTCGGCGCCGCCGATTTGCCAGTTCCAGTAGGGCAGTGTGATGCGAGGGTCATCGGCGGCGGCCTGCAGCGCCAGTTCGAACTGGCGGATCAGAACCCGGTGCCACGGATAAAACAAGGGGCTTTGATGCGGGTTGGGAGCGAGCGGATTGCCACGTCCCATTGAGTTTTTGTGTATCTGTACAAAATCGTCGTAACGGCTTTGCTGACCGGGACGCAGCACGCTGTTGACGTTGTTTTTCAGCGTCAGGACCGCGTTGATGAAGGCGGCTTTTTCCTCCCGGGATAGATCCCGGTGGTTGCGGCGAATATCCATATTGCCAAATCTCCATGGGTTGATTACCCCATGAAGTCTGCCTGTCGGCCGAGATTACGCCCAGTTCATGGAATCCGACGTAACAGGTACGAATCCCCTTGATTCGAATTGCTTCACTGATTTTTTCTTACACGGAGTTGATAGGGATCTTCAGGTAGACGACGCCATTGCCTTCAGCCGGCGGCAGATTTCCTGCTCGCACGTTCACCTGAATCGCCGGCAGCAACAGCGTCGGCATTCCCAGTCCTGAATCGCGCCTGGTACGCATCTCGACGAACGCGGCTTCGTCGACGCCGTCATGTACATGGATATTGCTTTTACGCTGCTCGCCGACGGTGGTCTGGCACTGCGAGTCGCGGCCTTGCGGCGGATAGTCGTGGCAGACATAGAGCTTCACGCTGGCAGGGAAGGCCAGCAGCTTTTGAATTGAATTGAACAACTGATGGGCGTTGCCACCTGGGAAGTCGCAACGGGCGGTGCCGACGTCGGGCATGAACAGCGTGTCGCCGACCAGGATCTGTTCGCCATCGATCAGGTAGGCCATGTCCGCCGGGGTGTGGCCGGGGACATGCAGGGCGGTGGCCTTGAGATTGCCGATCCTGAACGATTCGTTCGGTGCGAACAGGTGATCGAACTGCGAGCCGTCGACGCGAAATTCCGGTTCCAGGTTGAACAGCGCCTTGAACACGTTCTGCACTTTGCTGATCGATTCGCCAATCGCGATTTTCCCGCCCAGTTCCCGGCGCAGGTAGGGCGCGGCGGACAGGTGGTCGGCGTGGGCATGGGTTTCCAGCAGCCACTGCACTTGCAGGTTATGGGCACGCACGAAGGCGATGATCCTGTCCGCCTGAGCCGTGCAGGTGCGGCCGGCGGCGCCGTCGTAATCGAGCACCGGGTCAACGATCGCGCACTGCCCGCCGTCGGCCTCGTAGACCACATAGCTGTAGGTCGAAGAGGCGGGGTCGAGGAAAGCTTCAATCAGCGCGGGCATGAACACGGTCCTGTGCGGGAAGGTGGGAAGTCAGGGTTGCAACACTTTATGTAAACACATAATGTCCGCAGCTTAAGTGACGTTGAAGGCATCCTGCAAATGCAATCCAGTCTGACCGAATGTGAAGTGGCGCAACTGCGCGCCTCGGCCTCCAAGGCCTGTTCGCTGCTCAAGGCCTTGGCCAACGAGGATCGGCTGTTGATCCTGTGCCAGTTGACCCAGGGCGAGCGCAACGTCGGCGAACTGGAGAAAATGACCGGCGTGCGTCAGCCGACCCTGTCCCAGCAACTGGGCATCCTGCGTGAT
Organism: Pseudomonas sp. 22085; assembly: GCF_052045815.1. NCBI lineage: Bacteria > Pseudomonadati > Pseudomonadota > Gammaproteobacteria > Pseudomonadales > Pseudomonadaceae > Pseudomonas > Pseudomonas sp. 22085. The sequence goes on along the minus strand of NZ_JBQEQA010000028.1, from coordinate 25,756 downwards.
GAAGGGCTGGTCGCGACCCGTCGTGAAGGCAAGTACATTTTTTACGGTCTCGCCAGTCACGAAGTGATCCAGGTGATGAAAACCCTCTCCGGACTCTACTGCGGAGCCGTGCTCAAAAGCTGGGCGCAATAGACCCGGCTATCCTTGCGTGCAGCCATAAGGAACAAACAATGAACGATCAACACTGGGGCCCATCCATCAGTGCGGACATCGTGGTCATCGGCGGCGGCACTGCCGGCATCGGTTTTGTCGCGAGCCTGCTCAAGCGCGATCCCGGCCTGAAAATCACGGTGATCGAGCCGAGCACCCTGCATTACTACCAACCGGCGTGGACGCTGGTCGGCGGTGGCGCCTATGACGCCAAAGACACCGCCCGACCGATGAACAAAGTGATGCCGCGCCAGGCCACCTGGATTCAGGCCGCCGTGACCGGCATCGACCCCGACCAGCGCCGTCTCACCCTCAACGATCAACGCACCATTACCTATCAGAACCTGATCGTCTGCCCCGGCCTGCGGCTGGCGTGGGAGAAGATCGAAGGCCTGCAGGACAGCCTCGGCCAGCACGGCGTCACCTCCAACTACAGCTATCAGCACGCGCAATACACCTGGGATCAGGTTCAGAAATTGCGTGGCGGCAAAGCGCTGTTCACCCAGCCGCCGATTCCGATCAAGTGTGCCGGCGCGCCGCAAAAAGCGCTGTACTTGTCTTGCGATCACTGGCTCAAGCGCAACGTGCTGAGTCAGGTCGATGTCGAGTTCAATCTGGCCGGTGCCGCGCTGTTCGGCGTGCCGACCTTCGTGCCGCCGCTGATGAAGTACATCGAGAAATACAACGCGCGGCTGGCATTCAATTCCAATCTGGTGAAGGTCGACGGCCCGGCGAAAACTGCCTGGTTCGACGTCAAGGATGCGGACGGCAACGTTACCCGTCAGGCAAAGACTTTCGATTTGTTGCACGTCGTCCCGCCGCAGGTTTCACCGGATTTCATCGCACAAAGTCCGCTGGCCGACGCCGCCGGCTGGTGCGAGGTCAACCCGCACACGCTGCAACACCCGCGCTATCCGGAAGTGTTTGCCTTGGGCGATATCTGCGGCACCACCAATGCGAAAACCGCCGCGGCAGTGCGCAAGCAGGTCGTGGTGGTGGCGGAAAACCTGCTGGCCCTGCGCAAGGAACTGGCGCTGCCGCTGAAGTACGACGGCTATGGTTCCTGCCCGCTGACGGTAGAGAAGGGCAAGGTGATCCTCGCCGAGTTCGGCTACGGCGGAAAATTGTTGCCGACCTTTCCCCTCGACCCGACCGTGCCGCGCCGCTCCGCGTGGTGGCTGAAGGCGACGCTGCTGCCGTGGTTCTACTGGAACGGCATGCTCAAGGGCCGCGAATGGCTGACGCGTCTGTCCAGGGTCGACTGAGAACACTCTATGTTGCTGGCAAGTCTGTTTGGCGTGGTGATGGGGTTGATCCTTGGACTGACCGGGGCCGGCGGCGGGATTCTCGCCGTACCGGCGCTGGTGCTCGGGCTGGGCTGGACGATGACGCAGGCGGCGCCGGTGGCGTTGTTTGCCGTTGGCAGCGCAGCGGCGGTCGGCGCGATCGATGGCTTGCGCCATGGTCTGGTGCGTTATCGCGCGGCGCTGCTGATCGCGGCGCTCGGCGCGGTGTTTTCGCCGGTGGGCATCTACTTCGCCCATCAGTTGCCGGAAAAGGTCCTGATGATCCTGTTCAGCCTGCTGATGGTGATGGTGGCGTGGCGCATGCTGCGCCGCGAACGCCAGCAAGAGGGCCCGAGCGACCATGGCCACGCCAGTTGGGGCCAGAAGAACTGCATGCTCAATGAGCAGACCGGCCGTTTCGACTGGACCGCCAAATGCACCGCGACCCTCGCGGCACTGGGCGCGGTCACGGGTGTGGTGTCCGGGTTGCTGGGGGTGGGCGGCGGTTTTCTGATCGTGCCGGCGTTCAAGCAACTGACCGATGTGCAGATGCGCGGCATCGTCGCCACTTCACTGATGGTCATCAGCCTGATTTCCGCGATCGGCGTGATCGGCGCGTTCCATGCCGGGGTGCGGATCGATCATCTTGGCGCGTCGTTCATCGTGGCCAGCATCGTCGGCATGATCATCGGTCGCAAACTCTGCGCGCGGGTGCCGGCGAGGACGTTGCAGGTGGGGTTTGCCAGTGTGTGCCTGGTGGTTGCGGCTTACATGTTGCTGCGGGCGTGAGACAACACCTGTGGCGAGGGAGCAAGCGCCCTCGCCACAGTGATCGCGTTACAACACCAGGTGCGGTAACCAAAGCGACAGCGCCGGAACGTAGGTCACCAGCATCAGCACCAGGAACAGCACGGCGTAGAACGGCAGCAGCGCCTTCACCGTGCTTTCGATACTGACTTTGCCCACCGCCGAACCCACGAACAGCACGGCTCCCACGGGCGGCGTTATCAGGCCTATACCGAGGTTGACCAGCATGATCATGCCGAACTGCACCGGGTCGACGCCGATACCGAGAATCACCGGCATCAGGATCGGTGTGAGGATCAGGATCAGCGGTGCCATGTCCATCACGGTGCCGAGCAACAGCAGCATGACGTTGATGCACATCAGGATCACGTAGCGGTTGTCGGACAGGGTCAGGAACAGCGTGGTGATCTTCGCCGGGATCTGCATCAGGGTCATGATGTAGCCGAAACTGGCGGCGAAGCCGATCAGAATCATCACGATGGAAATGGTGCGCACCGTGCGATGCATCAGTTTCGGCAGCTCACTCCATTTGTAGTCGCGGTAGATGAACATGGTGACGAAAAACGACCACAGCACGGCAATGGCCGCCGACTCGGTGGCCGTGAAGATCCCCGACAGAATCCCGCCGAGAATGATCACCATCGCCATCAGGCCCCACAAGGCTTCGCCGCAGATCTTCAGGGCTTCGCGCAGCGGGATCACTTCGCCCTTGGGGTAGTCGCGTTTGCGCGCAAAAATCAGACACAACACCATCAGGCACGCGCTCATCAGCAGGCCCGGCACCACGCCGGCCATGAACAGCGACGCAATGGAAACGGTGCCGCCGGCCGCCAGCGAGTAGAGCACCGAGTTGTGACTCGGCGGGGTCAGCAGGGCTTGTACCGAACCGCTGACGGTGACCGCTGTGGAGAATTCCCGAGGGTAGCCCTTGCGCTCCATTTCCGGGATCAGCACCGAACCCACCGACGCGGTATCGGCCACCGACGAGCCGGAAATCGCGCCGAAAAAGGTCGAGGCCATGATGTTGACCAGCGACAGCCCGCCACGCACGAAGCCCACCAGGACCCCGGCGAACGCCACCAGCCGCCGAGACATGCCGCCCTCGGCCATGATCGCGCCGGCCAGCACGAAGAACGGAATCGCCAGCAGCGAGAATTTGTTCACCCCGCCCGCCACCTGAATCATCAAGGCCTGGAACGGGATGTCGATCCACCATGCGCCGATCAGCGCCGACAGCCCGAGGGCATAGGCAACCGGCATGCCGATCAGGATCAGTGCGATAAAACTGCCCAGCAGAATCAATGCGTCCATCAGGCAGCCCCTTCGTTTTCTTCAACCAGGTCGAACCGCACCACGCGGCGATTGCTTTGATCGCCGAGCAAGAGTTTTTCCAGTACGAAAACCAGCGTCAGCGCACCGCCAATCGGGATCGGCATGTAAGTGATGCCGACCCGCAATGTCGGCAGGGCGCTCATGAACTGGTTCCACGTCGACAGGCACAGCTTGGTGCCCCAGATGGTCATGAACAGGCAGATGGTGCCCATGAGCACTTGCGAAACGATGCTCATGGTTCGACGCATGTTCGGTTGCAGGCGGTCGGTGACCATCGCCACCGCCATGTGCGCGCCGGCGCGATAGCTGGCGGCGGCGCCGATGAAGGTGAAGACCATCATCAGCAGAATGGCGGTGGGCTCCGGCCAGCTTGAACCGGTGCCGAGGACGTAACGGGCGAACACGCCCCAGGGGATGATCAGGGAAATGGTCAGCACCGACAGACCGGCGACCCAGATGCAGGCCATGTAGATCCGGTCATTGATGCGCAGCAGCAAATTCTTCATCGGGTTCCACCGTAACCGGGCACGCGCGGACATCAGGCGACGTCAGCGCTGCCGGGCCTTTTGCAGAGGGCTGGGAGGTTTACTGAACGGCTTCGATGCGCTTGATCAGGTCGGCATAGGGCGCGCCGTATTTTTCACGGATCGAGGCGGTGGCCTCATAGAAGGGCTTCTTGTCGACTGTGATGAACTCGACGCCGGCCGCCTTGAGTTTTTCCTCGCTGCTGACGGACTTGGCGTCCCACAGCGTGCGCTCCTGAGCCTGTGCAGCCTTGGCGGCTTTTTTCACCAGCGTCTGCTGATCGGGCGTGAGTTTTTCCCAGGTGATTTTCGACATCACGATCGGTTCGGGCAGGATCAGGTGCCCGGTCAGGCTGTAGAACTTGGCGTTCTGGTAGTGGTTGTGTTCAAGCAGGGTCGGTGGGTTGTTTTCCGCGCCGTCGATGACGCCGGTCTGCAGCGCACTGAAGATTTCGCCGGTGTCCATGGCGATCCCGTTGCCGCCCATAGCGTTGATGGTTTCGATGAACATCGGGTTGCCCTGCACGCGGATTTTCATGCCCTTGAGGTCTTCAAGGCTGCGCACCGGTTTCTTGGTGTAGATGTTGCGCGTGCCGCCGTCCATCCACGCCAGGGCGACGAGGTTGAATTCGGATTGAGTGATCTTGTCGAGGATCTCGTCACCGATTTCACCGTCGATGATCTTGCGCATGTGCGCCTGGTCACGGAACACGAACGGCATGTTGAACACGTTCACGTCCGGCACCACCGGGCCGACGATACCGAGGCTGACGCGGGCCATTTGAATGGCGCCGACCTGAGCCTGTTCGACCACTTCCTTTTCCGAGCCGAGTACGCCGCCAGGGAACATCTTGAAGGTCAGTTTGCCGTCACTTTCGGCAACCAGGGTCTTGCCCAACTGTTCTTCGGCGACCACGGTCGGATAACCGGCGGGGTGGATGTCGGCGAATTTGATTTCCAGCGCCTGGGCGGCGCTGCCGAAGGTGAGCGCGAGGGGGAGAGCGGCGGCGAGCAACGTGCGTTTGAAGTCCATGAGGGGTTCTCCAGTCTTGTTATTTTTGTGTTCAAGGCACAGCGATGCAGCAGGGGGGTTACAGCAGGTCGTCGAACAATGGCTCCGGCAGGCCTTTGACGCCGGGGTTGAGGGCGAACACGCCGCCGGCCAGCGAATGCGGGTCCTGGTCGTCGGCGGGGCGGATCGAGGTCACGAACAAGGTGTCCATCCGGCTGCCACCGAAGGCGCACATGGTGGGTTTTTTCACCGGTACCGGCAGCGAGCGGTCAAGGCGGCCTTCCGGGGTGAACCGGTGGATCAGGCCGACATCGTTGGCGCAGATCCAGTAGCAGCCATCGGCATCCACGGCAGCGCCGTCGGGACGGCCGTAAAAATGGTTCATGTCCACGAACACCCTGCGGTTGGAGGGTGTGCCTGTCTCGGTGTCGTAATCGAAAGCCCAGATCAGCTGCACGTTCGGGTGCGAGTCCGACAGGTACATCGTTTTGCCGTCCGGGCTGAAGCCCAGACCATTGGGCACGATGAAGCCATCAAGTTGTGCCTCTATCACGCCTGTTTGCCCGGCACCGTAACGATAGAGCCGGCCCTCGGGCAGATTCAGGCCCATGTTCAGCACCATGCTGCCGGCCCAGAACCGGCCCTGACGGTCGCAGCGGCCGTCGTTCAGGCGCATGTCCTGGCGGCTGTGTTCCACGGTCGCGAGCAGGTCGCTGTCAAGGCTGCCATCGCTGTGGGGGCGCAGTTGAAAGAACCCGCTCTCCATGCCGGCCACCCAGCCGCCCCGGCTGTGTCGGGCGAGGCAGGCGAGCATCTCGGGAGCCTTCCAGGCGTGAACATGGCCAGTGTCGGCATCCCAGCGCTGCAGGCCACCATTGGGGATATCGACCCAGTACAAGGCGTTTTCCTGTGGCACCCACACCGGGCTTTCACCCACCGCGTTGCGGGCGTCGACGATCAATTCGGCTTGCATACTCATTCCCTTGGTTTTGTTGGAGAGGTGAAACGCGCCGTTCAATCGCCGAACGGGCCGGCCGCAACGAAGGCGCCGCCCTGATAGATCCGCGCCGGGTCATCGCTGGCGGGCATCGGCTGCGCTTCGACCTTGTCGCGAAACACTTCGGAGGTGTCCTTGGCCTCGAAGCCGAGGTGGCTGGCGAAGCGGTTGTCCCACCACACATCCTTGTTGGCGGACATGCCATAAACCACGGTGTGGCCGACGTTGGGGGTGTACAGCGAACGCTCGAGCAATTGGGTGAGGTCGTCGAAGCTCAGCCAGGTGTGCATCATTCGGCGGTTCTGCGGTTCGGGAAACGACGAGCCGATGCGGATGCTGACGGTTTCGATGCCATAGCGATCGAAGTAGAAACTGGCCATGTCTTCGCCGTAGGACTTGGACAGACCGTAGTAGCCATCGGGGCGGCGAGCGGAGCTGGCGTCGAGATGCTCATCCTGTTTGTAGAAACCGATGACATGGTTGGAACTGGCGAAGATCACCCGTTTGACGCCGTGGCGGCGTGCCGCTTCATAGATATGGAACACGCCACAGATATTGGCGCCGAGGATTTCTTCGAAGGGGCGCTCCACTGAAACGCCACCGAAATGCAGGATCGCATCCACGCCTTCGACCAGTTGATGCACGGCGGTTTTGTCGGCGAGGTCGCAGAGCACGATTTCTTCCCGGTCATCGATGGCCGGGGCGAGGGCGGCGATATCCGACAGGCGCAGCACGTTGGCATACGGGCGCAGACGTTCGCGCAAGACTTTGCCCAGGCCACCGGCGGCGCCGGTCAGCAGCAGGCGATTGAACGGAGTTGGGGCGGTGGAGGTGGACGTCATGGCAATCCCTTACACGTTGTTATTAGGTTTGTTGTAGGTTGTCGTATGACTGCGTTGAAGTATCGGTAGGGTTTCCGGAGCTTGTCAACGCGACTTTCGGTGTAAATGACGGAAGGCTGATTCACCTTCCGCTCATGCCATGTTCGGGTTTACAGCAAGGAAATCGGGTAACTGATGAAGATCCGGTTCTCGTCGAATTCATTGGTGCTGAAGTCCCGGCGAATCGTCGCGTTGCGCCATTTGACGTTGAGGTTCTTCAGCGGGCCGCTCTGCACGGTGTAGGCCAGTTCCGATTCGCGACCCCATTCCTTGCCATCGGTGATGGTGCCGATGTGCACGTTGTCACCGCTGATGTAGCGGTTCATCAGCGTCAAGCCGGGGACGCCGAGGACGACGAAGTTGTAGTCGTGGCGAATCTGCCAGGAGCGCTCCTTCGCGTTGTCGTAACTGGCGTTGTAGCTGTCGTTGGCCAGGGTGCCGCCGCTGGTGCCATTGACGCGCATCCAGGCATCGTCGCCGCTGAGCTTTTGCAAGCCGATGTAGAACGTGTTGCCGCCGTACCTGGCCGAAAGCATGGCGAACGCGGTTTTGTTGTCGAGGTCGCCGGCTTGAGCGCTGCCGTCCTCCTTGCCGGTGAAGAAACCGAGGTTGGCGCCGAGTGTCCAGTCGCCCAGTGGCTGGCTGTGGCTGAGGTTGAAATACTGCTGCTGGTAGATGTCGCTGAGTTCGGCGTACCACACACCGACGAGCGTGCGCTTATCGTTGAAGGTGTATTCGCCGCCGCCAAAGTTGAAACGGTCGGAGGTGAAGGCGCCTCGGCCGTTCATCGACATGTCTTCCATGCTGGCATCGTTGCGCGGGCTGTTGCCGCGGAACTGGCCACCGTAAAGGGTCAGGCCATTGATTTCGGTAGACGTGATCTGGCCGCCGCGAAAGGTCTGGGGCAGTGATCGACCATCATCCGAGCGCAGGATGGGCAGCACCGGCATCCATTCACCCACCTTCAATTCGGTCTTCGACACCTTGGCCTTGAGCGCTACACCCAGGCGCCCGAAATTGTCCGCCGGGCGCCCGTCATCGTGGATCGGCAACAGCTGCGTACCGCCGGTGCCTTTGCCGCCATCAAGTTTCTGCGAATACATGCCCAGCACGTCCAGGCCAAACCCGACGGTGCCCTGAGTGAAACCGGATTTGGCGTCGAGGATGAAGTTCTGTGTCCACTCTTCAGCCTTGCCCTGCGGGTAGTTGGGGTTGACGAAATTGCGATTGAAGTAGGCGTTGCGCAGGTTCAGGGTGGCTTTGCTGTCTTCGAGGAAACCCTCGGCATCGGCACTCATCGGCAAGACGAGAGCGAGACTGCTGCAGCCGATCAGGCTCAAGGTGGAACGCGGGCGGGGGACAGAAAAACGGGACGTGCGGACGGAATTGCAGACGAGTGTGCTCACTGTGACGCTCCCTGTTTCATTTGTTGTTTTTATTATTTGTTATACGTCGTCGTACAACATGGTTGCGGATATTTGCGAGGTTTTCCGGAAATGTCAACAGGGCGTCGTACGATGACTTTGGGTGAGCGGGCAGCCCTCAAAGCGCTGTGAAGAGGGCTGCTTTCGGCACGTTTACTGGTTGTAGAGCGCTTCAGTGTTATCGATCAGGGGATTTTTTTCGGTCAGCACGATCTGCGCGATCTGGTCCTTGCGCATGAAACTCACCTTCGGATGCGACTGTGCGTACCGGATGAAGCGCTCCATGGCCTCGACCATCGCCGGGGTGCCGCCGATGCGGTCGTGCAGACTCACCGACATCATCCGCCGCTTGCTCGCGCCTTCGGCGTAGAGGCGATCAAATTCCAGCACCAGTTGCTGATAGAACTGCTCGGCAGAGAAATGCCGGCCCTCGACCAGCACGATGTCGTTGTTGCGCAGGGTGTATGGCACCACGGCAAATTTACGCCCGCGAACCATGGTCACGAACGGCTCGTCACGGCTGACGTCGTCAATGTGGTAGGTGAAATTCAGATCCTGCAGCACCTTCAACGTATTGGGGCTGCGGCGCAGCCAGTTGGCGTTGTAGCCGACCGAGCGCTGGCCGGTGATTTTTTCCACCGCTGCGACACCGTCGCCGATGAACTGTTTTTCCTGGGCGTAGTTCATGTTGTATGAATCGGCCCAGCGCATGCCGTGGGCCGCCAGTTCATGACCGCGCTCGGCGATCGCCTTGGCCAGTTCCGGGTGCTTGAGCGCCGCTTCGCCGACCACGTGGGAGGTGACTTTGATGCCGGTGCGATCCCACAGATCGAGCATGCGCCACAGGCCTTCCTTGTAGCCGTAATCGAACCAGGTCTGCGCCGGCAGGTCCGGATAACCTTTTGGCAGCGGTGTGCCGGAGAACGGACTTTCGGCGCCCTCGGGCTGGCCACCGGTTTCGAACTGCATCGACACCGAAATCACCAGTTGCGAGCCATCCGGCCACGGGCGTTCCTGAGCGAAGGCGAGGGCGGGCAGCATCAGCGCGGCGGCCAGCAGGTTTTTCAGCAGACGCGGGGAGCGTTGCCAGCGGGGAGTGGTCATATCGGGCACCTTGCAGGTTGAGAAGTGCTGCAAGGTTGGCATCCGCTACGCTTGGGAAAAATCAGCTGCGGGCGAGATGTCTTTTAAACAGAATTTACGAATCCACCCAAAATCCCTTTGTGGGAGCGAGCTTGCTCTCACACTGGATAGGTGTTCGACCAGGAATTGCGGCACACTTAAGCGACTACAAGACAAGGCCTTTCAATGGATCAATACGCCCCGCGCAACTGGCAGCCGCACGAGAAGCCCAGTCTGCCCGGTTCCCCCTCGACGCCGCTGCATTCCAACCCCAAGCGCCTGGCTTATGCGCTGGTGGGCGTGCTTGTCGCGGTGACGGGTGGTCTGGGCAATGCACTGGTGGTCGCCAACCTGCCTTACCTGCAAGGCGCGCTCGGGGCGACCACGGCGGAGATGGCCTGGCTGCCGGCGGCGTATGTGATGACCAACGTGTCGATGAACCTGCTGCTGGTGAAGTTTCGCCAGCAGTTCGGGCTGCGGGCATTCACCGAAGTGTTTCTGGTGCTGTATGCGCTGGTGACCTTCGGCCATCTGTTCGTCAATGACCTGAATTCGGCGGTCGCCGTGCGTGCGGCCCATGGCATGGTCGGTGCGGCGCTCAGTTCGCTGGGCCTGTATTACATGGTGCAGGCGTTCCCGGCCAAATGGCGGATGAAGGCGCTGGTGCTGGGCCTCGGCACCTCACAGCTGGCCTTGCCACTGGCGCGACTGTTTTCCGAAGACCTGCTGCAGATCGCCGAATGGCGCGGCCTGTACCTGTTTGAATTGGGCATGGCGTTGCTGTCGCTGGGCTGCGTCTTGTTGCTCAAACTGCCGCCGGGTGACCGCTTCAAGACCTTCGAACCCCTCGACTTCCTGACCTTTGCGATCCTTGCCAGTGGCGTGGCCCTGTTGTGCGCCGTGTTGTCTCTCGGGCGGATCGACTGGTGGCTGGAGGCCGACTGGATCGGTATCGCCCTGGCCGCATCGATTGCCCTGATTCTCGCGGGGCTGGCCATCGAACATAACCGCAGCAACCCGATGCTGATGACCCGCTGGCTCGGCAGCGGGGTGATGATCCGCCTGGCGCTGGCGGTGATCCTGATTCGCATGGTGACCTCGGAGCAATCCACCGGCGCCGTGGGCTTCATGCAGAACCTGAACATGAGTAGCCAGCAGCTTCATAGCCTGTATGTGGTGATGCTGATTGGCAGCGTCGCGGGGCTGCTGACCAGTGCGCTGACCATCGACCCGAAACACCTGCTGATGCCGCTGATCATTTCGCTGGCGTTGATGGCCACCGGCTCGATCATGGACAGCTCATCGAACAACCTGACCCGCCCCGCAAACCTGTATTTCAGCCAGTTCCTGCTGGCGTTCGGCAGTACCTTCTTCCTCGGCCCGACCATGGTGCTGGGCACGCGCAACGTGCTGACCAATCCGCGCAACCTCGTGAGTTTTTCGGTGTTGTTCGGGATCTGCAACAACCTCGGCGGCCTGATCGGCGCGGCGTTGCTGGGGACGTTCCAGATCGTGCGCGAGAAATTTCATTCCAGCCACATCGTCGAGCAACTGGTGATGTCTGATCCGCGTGTCGCCGCCCGGGTGCAGAGCGGCGGGTCGGCGGTCGGCTCCGTGATTGCCGACCCGAGTCTGCGCAATCTGCAAGGCATTCGCAGCCTGGCCAACGCCGCCACCCGCGAAGCCAATGTGCTGGCCTACAACGATGTGTTCATGCTGATCGCGGTGATCGCGATCCTGACCATGATCTGGATTTCCATCCGTGCGCTGTGGCTGATCAGCACCACCCGAGCCGTCGCCCCGACATCTTCCGTACCTTCCAGCGGTGCCACTTCTTCATGACCGAACCGACCACCACAACCACCAATGCCATCGCCGCCACCCCTGAAGGTGTGGCGCCGCCGTCATCACCGAACACCGAGCCGCGCTCGTTGCGGGTGCGGATCATCTCGTCGCTGGGGTTTGCCGCGATTGCCATCGTCGGTGTGCTGATCGTGCTCTATGCGTGGCAACTGCCGCCGTTCAGCAGTGCGGTCGAGACCACTGAAAACGCCTTGGTGCGCGGGCAGGTGACGATCATCGGTCCGCAGCTCAGCGGTTATGTGTTTGAAGTGCCGGTGCAGGATTTCCAGTTTGTGAAGGAAGGGGATTTGCTGGTGCGTCTTGATGACCGCATCTATCAGCAACGCCTCGACCAGTCGCTGGCGCAACTGGCGGTGCAGAAGGCTTCGCTGGCCAACGTCGTGCAGCAGCGCAACAGCGCCGAAGCGACGATCAAATTACGTCAGGCGGTGGTGGCCGACAGTGAAGCGCAGTTACGTAAAAGCGAGGCGGATCTGCGTCGCAACAAGGCGCTGGTCAATGACGGTTCGGTGTCCAAGCGTGAGATGGACGTGGCGCTGGCTGCCAATGCGCAAAGCATTGCGGCGGTGGCGCAGGCCAAGGCCAATCTGGAAATCGCCCGGCAGGATCTGCAAACGGTGATCGTCAATCGCGGCTCGCTGGAAGCCGCGGTGGCAAGTGCCGAGGCGGCAGTGCAGCTGGCGCGGATCGACTTGTCCAACACCCGGATCATCGCCCCGCGTGACGGTCAGCTCGGGCAGATCGGCGTGCGCCTCGGCGCCTACGTCAACTCCGGGGCGCAGTTGATGGCGCTGGTGCCGAACCAGAAATGGGTAATCGCCAACCTCAAGGAAACCCAGATGGACAACGTGCGCGTCGGGCAACCGGCGAGCTTCACCGTCGATGCCTTGAACCACCGTAAATTCACCGGCCACGTGCAGCACATCTCGCCGGGCACCGGTTCTGAATTCGCGTTGTTGCAGGCCGACAACGCCACCGGCAACTTCGTGAAAATCGCCCAGCGGGTGCCGGTGCGCATCACCATCGATCCGGATCAGCAGGAAAGCGAGCGCTTGCGGCCGGGGATGTCGGTGGTGGTCAGCATTGATACGGCCGCCGGTGATACACAACCTCACTGATCAACACATCAATTTGTGGGAGCGGGCTTGCCCGCGATGGGGTCGGCACTTACACGATCTCTGTTTCTGATATTCCGCGATCGTGGGCAAGCCCGCTCCCACAGGGATGCGTGGTGAGCCTTCAGGCAGCGATCATCGGCGGCAGGGTGCCGAGCACGGACACCGCCGCCACGGCGCCGATGCCCAGCAGCCATTCGAGCATGACGCTGCGCTTGAGGGTGTCGATCCGCTGTTCGCAATCGTTGATCCGCAGGCGATTGAACAGCGCCAGTGCAAGCATGCCGAACACCAGCAGCGCCTTGATCAACAGGATCAGGGCGAACCCCGAGAACAGCGGTGTCGGCCACCACTGGCCGGTGAGCACGCGCACGTTGATCAGCCCGGTGATCAGCAGGCCGGCGACCAGCCCGTAACCGAGCCCGCTGAATCGCCGCAGGATTTCGCGAATGTTTTTGTCAGGTTGGCGCAGGATCATCGCCAGCATCAGCAACCCGCCAAGCCAGGCGCCGACGCACGTCAGGTGTATCAATTGATTGAGGATCAGCATCTGCCCGCTGAAACCATCGAGCATCGCGCCGTGACCGACCGGTGCCAGCGTCATCAGCAGCAGTGCGCTCAGGCCCAGCCGCAATGGCCGGTTCGAACGCCACGGCGTAAACAGCAACGCGAGCAACAGCGCATTGATCAACAGATGCCAGCGCCAGACCTGACCGAAAAACGTATGACCGAGAACCAGCTCGACGGTGGCCGGATCAAACGCCGCAGCCGCCGAACCGGCCATGCTGGCGGTAATCAACAACGCCCAACAGACGCCGCTGGCCAGGGCAATCGCCACCAGCCAGCGGGACAGTTGCGCCAGCTTCCGATCCAGAACTGGCGCTTCACCCTTGAGCAGCAGCGGCCGGAACAGCCAGGCCCCGAACAGCATCAATACCACGATGAAATGCAGGAACCGGCACAGCACCAGCGCTTCGCTCATGAATTACTGGCCAACCTTGAACTGATAGGCGCCTTCGCTCTTGTGCGTGTCGACCGACACCGCATGCCATTCGACCTTGTATTCGCCAGCGGTCAGCGGTGCTTCGGGGGTGACGATCAGGGTTTTCTTGTCACCTTCGGTGGTCAGCGGTTTGACCGCCACCGGCTTGCCGTCGTGGGTCACGGTGACTTTGGTGAAGCTGGCTTCGACGCCTTCGGAAAACACCAGGCGCAGATCCGCCGGTGCGGCGACGGTGCTGTCGGCGGCCGGGGTCTGACTTTTCAGATGGGCGTGGGCGAAGGCCTGGGAAGTGACGACCAGCGAGGCCAGCAGCGCGCCAGCGGTGAACAGTTTTTTCATCGACATGGAACGATTCCTTTCAGTGAAATGGCGGGCTGAGTATAGGACGTGGATCACAGGGCTTTCAGGCGCATGTGAATGACCGGAAACGGCCGGCCTTCGCCGTCGAGTGCCGAGCGGCCGATGTCTTCGAAGCCGTAGTGCCGGTAGAAACCATGGGCCTGCGGGTTCTGTTCATTGACGTCGACCTTCAGCAACGGGCGGCGGACGTGGTCGAGCAAACGTCGGCCGATGCCCTGGCCACGAAACGCCGGGTCGATGAACAGCATCTGCACGGTGTCGTCGTCGGTGGCGATGAAGCCTGCCGGAGAGTGATCGGGGTTCTCGAAAACCTGCACATTCAGCGCAGGCAGGTAGGTGTCACGCACCAGCGGGAACAGCCGGTGAATGTCATCTTCCGGGAGGAAATCGTGGGTGGCGCGGACCGAGCGCTCCCACAGTGCGGCGAGCTGCGGATCATCCGCAGCGACGCGCTTTCGAATGGTCATGGACAGATCCTTCAGTGTCTGACGGGGAGAAGGAGGGCGATCCTAAACCAGAAAAAAGCCCAAGTGTGTGAAGAATCGTTCTCGGCTGTCGCACCGTGCCCAGAGCGGATGCTAGTCTTCAACAACGTTGTCTTCAGGGAGCCCTCATGGGCAATCACAAGATCGAAATCCGCCGCACCAACGTCGACAAGATCCTGCTGGCGGCGGAAAAAGTCTTCGCCGAAAAAGGTTTCGGCGGCACCGCCATGGCGGACATCGCCGCTGAAGTGCAGCTGCCGCGATCCAACCTGCATTACTACTTCTCGACCAAGAGCGAGCTGTACAGCGCGGTGCTGTTCGACCTGCTGGAAGTGTGGAAGCAGGACGCGCTGTGCTTCGAGATGTTCGACGATCCGCGCGTGGTGCTCAGCAGCTACATCCGCGCCAAGATGAACCACTCGCGCAGTCGGCCTTACGGTTCGAAAGTCTGGGCCAACGAAATCATCCACGGCGCGCCAACCCTCGGCGAGGCGCTGGATGTGAGCCTGTATGACTGGGCGAAGATGAAAGAGGCGAAGATCCGGCAGTGGGTCGAGGACAAGCGGATTCTGCCGGTGGAGCCGTCGAGTTTGTTGTACATGATCTGGGCCTCGACGCAGCACTATGCGGACTTCGATCATCAGGTGAATATTCTGAATGAGCATCAGCCGCTGTCGGACATGCAGTTCGAGCGGGCGGTGCAGACGGTGACCAGCGTGATTTTGCGGGGGATCGGATTAGAACCTTGAGCCTCGTAACTGATCGTTCCCACGCTCCGCGTGGGAATGCCTCCGGTGACGCTCTGCGTCATGCTCTGAAGCGGACGCAGAGCGTCCATGGCTGCATTCCCACACGGAGCGTGGGAACGATCTTTCAGCGTGGGAACGATCATTCAAGGGCTGACGTGATACGGATTCCTCGGATCATGATTCCAGTCCAGAAACGGCTTCCCTGTCTCCATCGGCACCATCTCGATGCAATCCGCCACCGGGCAGGTGATCTGACACAGATTGCACCCCACACACTCATCATCGATCACTTCATATTTATGCGTGCCATCGGCCTGTTTCAGACTGCTGATCGCCTGGTGTGACGTGTCTTCGCAGGCAATGTGGCAACGCCCGCAACCGATGCATGCCTCCTGATCGATCTTCGCGATCACCTGATAATTGATGTCCAGGTACTTCCAGTCGGTCGTATTGCCCACCGCGCGCCCGGAAAACTCGGCAATGCTGGCGTAACCCTGACTGTCCATCCACCGCGACAGGCCATCCTTCATCTCATCGACAATCCGGAAGCCGTGCAGCATCGCCGCCGTGCATACCTGCACCGCGCCGCTGCCCAGTGCGATGAACTCCGCCGCGTCACGCCAGCTGCCAATGCCGCCAATGCCGCAGATCGGCAGGCTCTGGGTCTGTGGATCACGGGCGATTTCCGCGACCATGTTCAGCGCGATCGGCTTCACTGCCGAGCCGCAATAACCGCCGTGGGTGCTTTTGCTGCCGACGGTGGGCAGGGCGACCATGTGTTCAAGGTCGACGCTGGTGATCGAGTTGATGGTGTTGATCAGCGACACCGCATCGGCGCCGCCACGGTGTGCAGCGCGGGCGGCGACGCGGATATCGGTGATGTTCGGCGTCAGTTTGACGATCACCGGCAGCGAGCAATAGGTCTTGCACCAGCGCGTCACCTGCTCGACGTACTCCGGCACCTGACCGACCGCCGCGCCCATGCCGCGCTCGGGCATGCCGTGAGGGCAGCCGAAATTCAGTTCGATGCCATCGGCGCCAGTGGCCTCCACCAGCGGCAGGATGTGTTTCCACGACTCCTCGACACACGGCACCATCAGCGACACGATCAGCGCGCGATCCGGCCAGTCCTTTTTCACCTGGGTGATTTCCCGCAGGTTGATTTCCAGCGAGCGGTCGGTGATCAGTTCGATGTTGTTGATGCCCAGCACTTCGCGGTTGTTGCCGTAATGCGCCGAGTAGCGCGACGACACGTTGACCGCCGCCGGGTCTTCACCCAAGGTTTTCCAGACCACGCCACCCCAGCCGGCCTCGAAGGCGCGCACCACGTTGTAGGCTTTGTCGGTCGGTGGCGCGGAGGCCAGCCAGAACGGATTGGGGGCTTTGATACCGGCGAAGACAATCGAGAGATCGGCCATTTACGCAGCCTCCACGTTGAGCATCAGTTGAGCGTTGATCGCCTCGGCGGCGCGCTTGCCGTGTTGCACCGCTTGCACGGTCAGGTCCTGATCGAGGCTGGTGCAGTCGCCGCCTGCGTACACGCCGGGGATACTGGTGCGCAGGTTTTCATCGACCTGGATGCGTTCGCCCTGACGCTTGAGTTCGCGGGCCAGCGGGTCGGCGAGGGCGCTGCCGTCGAAGGCCTGACCGATGGCTTTGAAGATCGCATCGGCGGCCAGTTCGAATGTTTCGCCAGTGGTTTGCAGACGACCGTCCACCAGATGGGTGCGGGCGAAACGCATGCCGCGCACCTTGCCTTGAGCGTCGAGCAGCACTTCGTCCGGTTGCGCCCAGGTCAGCAGCCGCACCTGATTGGCCTTGGCGATGTCCTGTTCGTGGCCGGTGGCGCCCATTTCCGCTGCGCCACGGCGATAGACCAGATTGACGTCGCGGGCGCCGAGGCGGGCCATTTGCACGGCCATGTCGATGGCGGTGTTGCCGGCACCGAGGACGATGCAATGTTCGGCCAACGGCAGTTGCGACAGGTCATCGGCCTGGCGCAGTTCGCGGATGTAGTCGGTGGCGGCGAGCAGGCCGGGGGCGTCTTCGTGGGGCAGGCCGAGTTGCTTGCTGGCGTTCAGGCCGAGGCCGAGGAACACCGCGTCGAACTGTTGATGCAGTTCGCTGAGGGTCAGATTTTCACCGAGTTTCTGGCCGTGACGGATTTCGATGCCGCCGATCTGCAGGAGGAAATCCAGCTCCTTCTGCGCGTAGTCATCCACCAGTTTGTATTTGGCGATCCCGTATTCGTTGAGCCCGCCAGCCTTCTCCCGCGCTTCGAAAATCACCACCTCGTGACCGTGCATGGCGCTGCGATGCGCGCAGGACAAACCCGCCGGGCCGGCACCGACCACCGCGATGCGTTTGCCGGTGGCGGCGGCGCGCTGGAACGGGTGCTCGGTGAAGTGCGCGTTGTCCACGGCATAACGCTGCAGCAGGCCGATCAGTACCGGTGCGCATTCGTGGGCGTTGTTGCGCACGCAGGCTTGCTGGCAGAGGATCTCGGTCGGACAGACGCGGGCGCAACTGCCGCCGAGGATGTTCGCCGAGAGGATTTTCTGCGCTGCGCCGGGCACGTTGTCCTGATGGATATTGCGGATGAACGACGGAATGTCGATCTCGCTCGGGCATGCATTCACGCACGGCGCGTCGTAGCAATACAGGCAGCGCGAGGCTTCCAGATGCGCCTGACGGTCGTTGAGCGGTGGCGCCAGATCGGTGAAATGGCCGGCGAGGGCGGCCGCACTTTCGTGCGGGTGCGGGAGATGGTTCAGGGTCTCGATCACGGTTTTTTGCCTCACGGTTAATTGAGGTTTCTGCCTCTGTCGGGCAGTGGTTTTTTGTGCTGTGTTTGATCGTTCCCACGCTCCGCGTGGGAATGCAGCCCGTGACGCTCCGCGTCACTGGACGCAGAGCGTCCCTTGAGGCATTCCCACGCAGAGCGTGGGAACGATCATCGGCAATCAGGAAATCAGCGCTTGACGGCCACAGGCCTGTGCAACTCAGCCCGCTTGCTCAGCAAATCAAACACCGCCGGATACGCCGGCCGTTCGATATACCGGCCCGCTCCACGCTCGGCGCGCAGGTCGCCGTCGGCCCAGACCACCCGGCCCTGGCTGACGGTATGGCTTGGCACACCGGTCACGGTCTTGCCTTCGAAGATGTTGAAGTCCACCTGCTGATGGTGGGTCTTGGCGGAGATGGTGCGGGTGCCTTGCGGGTCCCACAGCACCAGGTCGGCATCGGCGCCGACGCGGATCGCGCCTTTGCGCGGGTAGAGGTTGAAGATCTTCGCAGTGTTGGTGGAGGTGAGGGCGACGAAGTCCTGCATCGACAACCGTCCCGAGTTCACCCCTTCATCCCACAACACCGCCATGCGGTCTTCGATGCCGGCAGTGCCGTTGGGGATCTTGCTGAAGTCGTCGCGGCCGGCGGCTTTCTGCTCGGCGCAGAAGCAGCAGTGGTCGGTGGCGGTGGTGTGCAGATTGCCGCTCTGCAAACCATGCCACAGCGCATCCTGATGCCCGCGCGGACGGAACGGCGGGCTCATCACATAACCGGCGGCGGTCTGCCAGTCCGGATGCTGATAGACACTGTCGTCCAGCAGCAGATGCCCGGCCAGCACTTCGCCGTAGACCGGTTGGCCCTTGCTGCGGGCGTAGGTGATTTCGTCGAGGGCCTCTTTGGTCGAAACATGCACCAGGTACAGCGGTGTGCCGATGGTTTCCGCGATACGGATCGCCCGGCTCGCGGCTTCGCCTTCGACCTGCGAGGGCCGCGACAGCGGATGCGCTTCCGGCCCGGTGATGCCCTGGGCCATCAACTTGCGTTGCAGGTGATAGACCAGCTCGCCGTTTTCTGCGTGCACGGTCGGCACCGCGCCGAGTTCCAGGCAGCGCTCGAAGCTCGCCACCAGCGTGTCGTCGGCGGCCATGATCGCGTTCTTGTAAGCCATGAAATGCTTGAAGCTGTTGATCCCGTGATGGCTGACCAGCTCGGCCATTTCCTCCCGCACCTGCTCACTCCACCAGGTAATCGCGACGTGGAAGCCGTAGTCGGAGGCGGACTTTTCCGCCCAGCCGCGCCACTGGTGAAAGGCTTCGAGCAGCGACTGCTGCGGATTGGGAATCACGAAATCGATGATCGAGGTGGTGCCGCCGGCCAGCCCTGCAGCGGTGCCGCTGTAGAAGTCTTCGCTGGCCACGGTGCCCATGAACGGGAGTTGCATGTGGGTGTGCGGATCGATGCCGCCGGGCATCAGGTATTGACCGCTGCCGTCGAGCACTTCGGCGCCGGCGGGAATATCCAGGTTTTCACCAATGGCTTTGATCACGCCGTCAGCGCAATAGACATCGGCGCGGTAACTTTCATCATGGGTAACAACGGTGGCGCCACGGATCAACAGAGACATTCCGAGTTCCTCGCAGGCATGACCGACTTGTGCCGGTTCTAGTGTTTTATTGTCTGCAGCGCCAAAAGCGTAATCTTGTCAGCGCTGTCAGGAATAGACGCTAGTCGCAGTTATGCAATTGATCAAGATTATTTTTTATAAGCTTATGGCTGTTTTAACTAATTGAAAAATAACGATAAAAATACAAAGTCACCAAAATGGTGAGGCGCTTCACCATTTTGACGCACTTGACAGGATGGAAATATGAGCAAGATTTCCTATGTGAAATCAGCCGCTTGAAGTTGAGCGGGGAGTGAGGCGTCCTGAAGAAAAATAATGCAGTGCACCAGATTGAGTCCTGACAGTTCGGACAACTTGCCTGGCATTTGGCTTGAGTGTTCAGTCAAGTTTTCGCGGCCTGACCAGGTGAATAATTAAAACTGATAAACATCAGTCAGTTACAACAAGATCAAAGCACGTCCCTGGCGCCAGGCGGTTCCCCCGGCACGTTTATTGATGCCGCCGCTGACACCATGGCCGGTGCATGAAAGTTGTCAGTTCCTCCGGCCATCGTCCGGTTCGCACTTGCGTGTGCAGCCGCCTGATGAGCAAAAAATAATCAGAAGAACAGTGGAGCGGCCATGCAACAGAACAGATCGCAAGTGACCGAGCGCGACGGCTTGTTCGAACTCGAAGCCGGCAGCGACGTCCTCGACAGTCCCCGTTACAACCACGACATGGCACCGACCAAGGTGCGCGAACGAACCTGGAACAAGTGGCACATCACCGCACTGTGGGTCGGCATGTCGATCTGCGTGCCGACCTACACCCTCGGCGGCGTGCTCACCGCGTATTTCGGTTTGACCGTCGGTGAGGCGCTGCTGGCGATTCTGTTTGCCAACGTCATCGTCCTGATTCCCCTCACACTCAACGCGTTTCCCGGCACCAAATACGGCATTCCGTTTCCGGTGCTGCTGCGCTCGTCGTTTGGCATTCTCGGCTCCAATGTGCCGTGCCTGATCCGCGCGTTGGTGGCGTGCGGCTGGTTCGGCATCCAGACCATGTTTGGCGGGCTGGCGATTCACCTGTTTCTCGGCTCGGTGTTCGACGGCTGGAAATCCCTCGGCGGGACGGGGGAGGTGATCGGTTTCATGATCTTCTGGGCGCTGAACCTGTGGGTGGTGATCCGTGGCGCCGAGTCGATCAAATGGCTGGAAACCCTTTCCGCGCCGCTGCTGGTGGCGGTCGGCATCGGGCTGCTGGTATGGGCCATGCCGAATGTGTCGATGACCGAGTTGCTGGCGATTCCGCCGAAGCGTCCCGAAGGTGCGAGCGTGGTCAGTTACTTCGCCGCCGGGCTGACGGCGATGGTCGGTTTCTGGGCCACGTTGTCGCTGAACATTCCTGACTTCAGCCGGTATGCCCGCAGCCAGAAGGATCAGATCCTCGGGCAGATTTTCGGTCTGCCGCTGACCATGTTCCTGTTCGCCGCACTGGGCGTGGTGATGACCGCCGCCTCGGTGAAACTGGTGGGCGTCAGCGTCTCCGATCCGGTGACGTTGATCGGCCATATCCAGAGCCCGGTGTGGGTTGCGGTGGCCATGGCGCTGATCATCATCGCCACGCTGTCGACCAACACTGCCGCGAACATTGTCTCGCCAACCAACGACTTCCAGAACATCGCGCCCAAAGTCATCAACCGCACCAAAGCGGTGATTCTCACGGGGTTTGTCGGGCTGGCGCTGATGGGCCATGAGCTGCTGAAAAAGCTTGGGCTGATCGTCTCCGATGTCAGCCTGGAAACCGTGTATTCGAACTGGCTGCTGGGCTATTCCAGTCTGCTCGGGCCGATTGCCGGGATCATGGTGGTGGACTATTTCCTGATCAAGAAACAGCAACTGGATCTGGCCGGCCTGTACCGCGACGACGTGTACCCGGCGTGGAACTGGTCCGGGTTCATCGCTTTCGGCGTGCCGGTGGTGCTGACCCTGCTGTCGCTGGGCAGCAGCGCATTCAGCTGGTTCTACAGCTACGGCTGGTTCACCGGCTCGGCGCTGGGCGGGTTGATCTATTACGGGTTGTGCGCGATGCGTGCGCAGCCCTCTGCCGTGAAAACAGCGGCGTAGCGACAGGCCTCATCGCTGGCAAGCCAGCTCCCACAGGGATCGAGTCGTACACAAATTGTGTGTTCACTCAAAATCCTGTGGGAGCTGGCTTGCCAGCGATAGCGGTCTACCAGACACCACAGCGACATCCATAAGAACAGCAGCCTGAGGAGATCCCCATGAACGCAGCCGTAGACGTTCTGCAATCGACCCATCAGCACATCAACCGCGACCGCTTGTGGGCGTCGCTCATGGAACTCGCCAAGCTCGGCGCCACGGTCAAGGGCGGGGTCTGTCGCTTGGCCCTGACCGACCTCGACCGCCAGGCCCGTGACCTGTTCGTGCAGTGGTGCAAGGACGCCGGTTGCAGCGTCACGGTCGATGAAGTCGGCAACATCTTTGCCCGTCGCCCCGGCCGCAACCCGAACCTGCCACCGGTGATGACCGGCAGCCACATCGACACCCAGCCCACCGGCGGCAAGTTCGACGGCTGCTTCGGCGTGCTCGCCGGGGTCGAGGTTCTGCGCACCCTCAACGACCTCGGCGTGGAAACCGAGGCGCCGCTGGAAGTGGTGGTCTGGACCAACGAAGAAGGCTCGCGCTTCGCCCCGTGCATGATGGGCTCCGGCGTGTTCGCGGAAAAATTCACCCTCGAAGAAACCCTGGCCAAGGTCGATGCCGACGGCGTAACCGTCGGCGAAGCACTGAACGCCATCGGCTACGCCGGGCCGCGCAAGGTCAGCGGGCACAAGGTCGGCGCCTATTTCGAAGCGCACATCGAACAAGGACCGATCCTTGAGGACGAACAGAAAACCATCGGTGTAGTGCTCGGCGCTCTGGGGCAGAAGTGGTTCGACCTGAAACTGCGCGGTGTCGAAGCCCACGCCGGCCCGACCCCGATGCACCTGCGCAAGGACGCACTGGTCGGCGCCTCGGTGATCGTCGGCGCGGTCAATCGCGCGGCGCTCGGTCATCAACCCCACGCCTGCGGCACGGTCGGTTGCCTGCAAGCCTATCCCGGTTCGCGCAACGTCATTCCCGGCGAAGTGCGCATGACCCTCGACTTCCGCCACCTGGAACCGGCGCGCCTCGACTCGATGATCGCCGAGGTCAAGCAAGTCATCGAAGCGACCTGCGAAGAACACGGCCTGACCTATGAACTGACCCCGACTGCCGACTTCCCGCCGCTGTATTTCGAAAAGGGCTGCGTCGAAGCCGTGCGCGGCGCCGCCAAAGGCCTGGGCCTGTCGCACATGGACATCGTCAGCGGCGCCGGCCACGACGCGATTTTCCTCGCCGAACTGGGTCCGGCCGGGATGATCTTCGTGCCGTGCGAAGGCGGCATCAGCCACAACGAAATCGAAAACGCCGCGCCGGACGATCTGGCGGCCGGATGCGCGGTGTTGCTGCGGGCAATGCTGGCGGCTTCGGCAGCGGTGGCCGGGGGGCAACGCGCTGCCTGACGTTCATTAATCGTTCATGAAAATGTGCGACGTTGCCGCCCCTGAAAAGGAAGTCAGGACGCGCAATGTCGCTTATCAAAGTCATCACCTCAGGCTCGGCGTATCTGGACATTGACGCCTACGCCAGGCCCGCACCACGCGCAAAGCTTACGGCGGACTGCCCCGAGCAGTATTTCCTTTCACTGCGCTTTTCGTCGCTCAACGCCATTCGGGTTGCCAACGTCCAGCAATCGTCTTTCCACCATTACATTCTCTAGCGCCTGACGCTCGACTGGCGCCATCTGGTGTTCGCGCTTTTTCAGTTCCAGCAGGATGGGGCTGGACCAGCTGCGATAGGTCTGTTCGATGAGGCGGCGGGATGTCATCAGTCTCTCCTTGATCAAGAGCCCGGTGTGGCTGGCAGGGGCTCAATCCGATGAGGTACTAACGTTAGTCGAGAAACCGTGGGCGCGCGAATACCCGCACACTTGTGCGGATCACAGAGAGGGCGGCATGTCCGAGATTGTCGGCACGATCACAACGGCCTGCGGTCGTAAACTTCACATGCGCGAACTTGTGGAGAACCAATGAGCCGGGACGTCCTGACCACCGAAACCAATCGCCGTCAGTTGCAGCAGATCATTGCCGGGCTTTCCGACGGGGTGATTCTGCTGGAGCTCGACCAGACGATTCTCTGGGCCAACGAGGCGGCGCTGGCGATGCATGGCGTCAGCCGGATCGGCGAGCTGGGCAACAACGCCGGGGAATACGTCGAGCGCTTCAACCTGCGGTATCGCAACAACCACACGTTGACGCCGGAGCAATACCCGATCAGCCGCGTGGCGACCGGGGAAACGTTCAGTGATGTGCTGGTAGAGGTTTCCCCGCGCAGCGATGAAGAACGCACCTGGGTGCACAGCGTGCGCAGCATGGTGCTGACCGATCGGGACGGCGACATCGAGTCGTTGGTGCTGATCATGAGCGACGTCACCGATTGGGCCAACGCCGAGCAGCGCTTTGAAAAAACCTTCAACGCCAACCCGGCCCCGGCGGTGATCTGCCGCCTGAGCGATCTGCGTTACATCAAGGTCAATCCGGGTTTTCTGGAAATGACCGGCTACACCCGCGATCAGGTGATCGGCGCCTCGACCTATGAGCTGGATATTCTCGAACAGGCCGAGCGCAAGGACCTGGCGATCCAGCGCTTGCGCGATGTCGCGACGATCCCGCAGATGCAGGCCGAGCTGCGATTGCCGGACGGTGGCAGTAAACAGGTGATCGTCGCGGGGCAGCCATTGGTGCTCAATGACGAGGATTGCATGCTGTTCTCGTTCGTCGACATGGAGCTCAGGCATAAGGCCGAAGTCGCCCTGCGCCAGAGTGAAGAGCGGTTCGCCAAGGCCTTTCGCCTGACGCCGGTACCGATCCTGATTTGCAGCGCCGATGAGCAGCGGCTGATCGACGTCAATCAGGCCTTTCTCGATACCCTGGCTTACGAGAGCGACGACGTGCTCGGCAAGACCGTCGCGCAACTGGACTTCATCGATGAACCGGCGGAACGCGCCCGGTTACTGGCGGCACTGGAGAAAACCGGTCGCGTTGACCGCGTCGATATGCGGATCCGCAGGAAAGACGCCGAGCTGCTGGAGTGCGCGATGTCCGCCGACACCGTCAACATCCAGGACGCGGTGTGCTATCTGCTGGTGCTGATGGACATCACCGAGCGCAAGCGCACCGAGCTTGAGCTGGTGGCGGCGATTGAAGAGGTGATGAAGGATGCATCCTGGTTCAGTCGGACGTTGATCGAAAAGCTGGCCAACGTGAAGAAGGTCAACTCGCCGCAGCTGCCGAGCGTGTCGTTCACCGATCTGACGGCCCGGGAGCGTGATGTGCTGGCGCTGATCTGTGAGGGGCTGGCGGACAAGGAGATTGCTGCGCGGCTGAAGCTGGCGCCGAACACGGTGCGCAATCATGTGGCGACGGTGTATTCGAAGCTGGATGTGCACAGTCGAAGCGAGGCGATTGTCTGGGCTCGCGAGCGCGGGTTGTTTTCGGGGGGCGGTCGGGGGCAGCGGTAAGGTGCAAATGCACTAGTTCATGGGGTGCAAATTCGGGTGTCTGGCGGGGCGGGCTGTTCTTAGTCTGGTGAGGTGCGATGCGGGTTTTGTTCGTGATCGTGTCCCCTCCGTCGTTGTTAATGGATTTGACCATGAATGTGTTGTTTGTCATTGAACCTGGCGTGTTGCGTCGATTGTCGGAGCTGGCGCTATGATTTATCTGGCGCAGTTGCGGGCTCGGCTTGAGCGCAGTTTTTCGCCGTTGGCTTGTGAGTGTGTGGTGGATGGGGATCATTCCCTTACTGTAAAGCTTTATGAGCCGGTTTCGGGGCGGGTGGATCTGGTGATCAGTGGGTTGAGTCTTGGTGCCTTGCGTACTCCGGAAGCGGTGGATGCTTTGATTGGTGAGTTGCGGTATGAGCTTGAGAGTAATTCTTTGCGTTCGCCCAGTTGAGCTTGGCGGCCTTTGGGCCGACCATGCTGTTTTTGGGTTTGGGTGTGTATCCGTTTCTTCGGGTGTTGCGGCTGGCGGTTTCGCCCTTACGGCGAGTCACCTTTTCCAAACGCCGAAAAGGTAACCCAAAAGGCTTTACCCTGACGTACGGCCCTCGCTGTGGCTCGGGTTCCTTCGCTCCGGGATTGATCCGGGGGC